>USGC01000004.1 GCA_900554095.1 uncultured bacterium | reverse complement strand
CTTTCAATGAGATGGTAACTCCATATATGACTGAAGGCTTATATACATATTGAAATATTCATGTTATAATGTTATTGCTCTGTATGGGTGTTCAATTTTGTTCCTACATTTATTATAACAGGGAGAGTTGACTCTCATGGCATTGCAGTATACCCGCCGATTGAAAAATCGCCAGCGGGAAACGGATTTGCCAAGGCGCTCACCCACCTGCGAGACACGCAGGTAACAAAATCACATCTGTACAGAGCCGGCTTTGCCGGTTATGAAAATACTTTAAATGTTCTTTCTACGTTCTTTTGTATAACATTTTTTATTGATTCGTATTCTGTTTCAAGTGCTTTGTGCTCTGTATCCAGCTTTTTCATTGTATTATCGTACTCTTTATCTTTAGATTCGATTTCTGAAAGCGCTTTGTTGTATTCTACTTCGGCTTTGGTAACTGCGGTGTTGTCTTTTTGTTCAGTAATATCTGCTGAACTTGTCCATATAATTGAAGTCCATTGGATATTTTGAACACCTGTTCCTTCTTGAGAAGAATTAGTAAATTGAACTTGTTCCAGCGTTATAACACCATTTTGGAGTGCAAATTGCAGCCATTGAGAACTGTTCATTTCATTATCTTTTAAGACAGCCCACTTTTGGTCAGTTTTTGAAACAGAAGCAAAACCTTGAGAAGAGTCGTATTCATCAGAACTGCCAAATCCGGCTTTAAAATCGCTTTCACCGTTCATTCTGTGCCATAAATTAATGTACCATTGAGCTTTGTCAGAATCTGTAACTGTTCTGACGATTTTATCAATATACATTTCAACATCCGGTTCTTGAGGCTTCTTAGCTTGCCACTCTTCAACATCAGCATTGTAAGCATCTTCATCAAACTTGTCCTGGCCTTTTTTCAATACAGACAAGTCATCGTTTACAAAATGCTGCAATGCATCGTATAGTTCTTGATCGCTTAATATACCAGAACTGTTTGCATAATCTAAATCAACGATTTTTTGTTGAAGAGTTTTAATTTGCTTTTGACCATTTGCGTCGATATAATAATCGCTCATTAATTTTTCAATCTCAGATGAATCAGCCGTAATATCAGCCCCTGTATCACCGCAGGCATAAAGAACAGTTTCTGCATCTGGTCGGATAAGCTCTGCTAATTCTGCTGCACGCCCACCTCTGTCGTTATAACTACCGGTACCCCACCAGTGATTACCAGAAGTTATATCAACAGTTTGACCTGTTGTTGTGGTGTAGCTGCCGATTGGTAAAAGATGGTCTAAAACATGGCTATAACAATCTTTTAAACCACCGCTGCCCTCAGAAGTAATGCTTCCGCTGTTGTCATCAGTGTATGCCTTCCAGCCATCCTGATTATAAGAGACAACTGGATTTCCGTCTTTATCATACAAGGTTTCACCCGGCAAGCCTAACTTTTGTGCCAAATAAACCATCGCACTGCCATAACAAATCGCAGTCGCCCAAAGGAAACTGTCATACAAATCTGAAGATTGCTCTACTTCACCGGGAATTACATAAATCGGATTTGCCGGATCTGGTTTTTCAGCTTGCCATTTTTGATATTCTTCGTTGTACTCATCCCAAGCTGTATCGTAGAGAGGGTTTTTCACCTGGACCGTCTCACCGGTGCCTTCTGGAGATAGAACACCGTATTTGTCTAAAAATTCTTCTAAATTATCACTAGCCATATAATTTGCAGCATCAGTTTCAGAAACAAGAATTTGTCCTGACGCGTTAATAAGACCATATTGATTTTTTAATTCACCGTAATTAGTAAGAGCAGCTCCGGTCAGTGATTGACTGATTTGCTCGCCTGAAGCATCATAGGTATTATAAAGAAGCTGAGTTGAATTCAAAGCTTTAATATATTTATCACTTGCATCTTGAGTTTTTTGAGAAAGTCTGATTTTAGAATTAGAAACGTTTTGAGACTCAAGTTCAATATGGTTGAGCCTTGTTGTTATTGAAAGAAGTCTTGCTTGTGATGCTGACATTCCCATTTTCTAAAATTCCTTTCAATTAAATTCGTACTTTTACTGTTGAATACGGTCTTTTAGGCCAAAATCTTTAAATATTAGAATAAATCGTTACAATCCTTTACAAATTCATTTAGCGTTGATATAATTGTCATATGAAATTATGCGTATTCCAGGGAACATTTAACCCTATACATAACGGACATTTATACATGGCAGATTATGCACTGAAAAACTTCGGGTTTGAAAAGATTATCTTTATTCCGGCCTACATTCCCCCGCACAAAGAAGCTGAAAAAACTTCCGCATTTCACAGGCTTAATATGACAAAGCTTGCCATAAAAAATTACCCGGATTTTGAAGTTTCTGATATAGAATTTCAGCGCCAGCAAAAATCGTATTCATACTTAACAGCACTAGAATTATACAAAAATTATGATATTGAGGGCAAAATTAATTTTATAATCGGCACTGATGCCTTTGAAAAACTTGAAAGCTGGTATGAAATTGATAAATTTAAACAAATCGTAAAGTTTATTGTTTTTGTTAGAGAGGACGATTTTCTTGAACAGAAATACAATGAATTTAGAAAAAAAAATTATAATTTTGAATTTGCAAAAATGAATTATAACGACATATCATCCACTGACATAAGAAACAGAATAAAAGAAGGCAAATCTGTATCAGATATTCTGCCTAATGCTGTAGAAAGGTACATTAAAGAAAATGAATTATACAAAAATTGAAAAAAACGAAATTATATTATGGTTAAAAAATAATTTATCAGAAGAAAGATATATTCATTCGCTCGGAACAGCCGAATGCGCCGCAGAATTAGCCGAAAAATTCAATCTTGATAAAGAAAAAGCTTATACAGCAGGACTTTTGCACGATGCAGCAAAATGTTTCGACAATGAAAAACTTTTAAAAATTATAAACGAAAATTTAAACGTTGAACCTTGTGAAATGTTGAATTACAAAACACTTCACGCACCTGTAAGCGCATATATTGCCGAAAATGAATTTGGAGTTACAGACAAAGAAATTCTTTCGGCAATTCGATGGCATACGCTTGGAAGACTTGATATGACCGATTTTGAAAAAGTTATCTTCTTATCCGACAAAATTGAACCAAATACAAGATGCAAAGAGTATTCTTGTAACATCAGACAGCTTTTATCAGAACCAAACGGTCTGAACAGAGCACTTTTGCGCTGTTATGAAGAAACTATAAAAAGCCTTGTCGCTAGAAACCTAAAAATATGCCTGATAACTATTGAAATCTACAACAAACTTCTTGAAAATGTTTCAGATATTTAATGATTGATAACTTTAAGATTTTTTTATGTTAAAATCACACAAGAGAGGAATTTTTGATGAAAGTATTGGAAATTAAGAATAATTTAGTAAAAGTTTCATACGAAACCGAAGATAACCTTATTCTTGGCGGTTTTGTTGTAATTGAAGATGATAATACACCCTATGTTGCCCAGATAGTAAGTTTAAAAGCTGATAACGGGCTTACATACGCAATTGTAAAGCTTATCTTCACATTCAACGAAGAAGGCATTGTAAAAAATTACGATGGCACAATTCCGGCTTTAAACGCCAATGTTACAAAACTTTCTGCCTCTGAACTCCTTGACATTTTGCCGATTGAAACCCCGTTAAAATTAGGCAATCTCTCGCAGCAAGAATTTTTACTAAAAGTTGATACTTCATTAATTCAAAAAAATCTCTTAATTTGTTCGGATAATCTTAAAAATACAGATACTCTTGTTTTAAATTTCTCAAAACAGCTAGAAAATAACGCCGAAAGCTCTATTATAATAGACACTGACGGAAGCCTTAACACTGAAAGAACACTTACTTTCGCAAAAGACTTTAAGCTGCCTCTAAACTTTGATATGATTAACTTCATATACGCTAACGACTTAAACGACGTTGATGCAACATCAAAAGCCGTTATTCAGGATATATTCCTCGAAGTTCAGGACTATACAAGAACTATTCCTGATAAATTTATACCTTTTGATACCTTTATTGAAGTTGTTTCCCAGCAGTACAAAGAATCCGGTATAGCAGAACTTGCTGTTTTGAAAAACAAACTCCTCAAATATAAAGAGCAAGAAGTTTTCGCTCAATCTGCCCAAGATATTAAGCAATTAAAAGAATTCATAAAAGACAATTACACTGTAATTTTAAATATTTCAGATGCAGACCCAAAACTTCAACGAGAAATTATTTTCTACGTGTATAACTGTCTTGAAGAAATGGATGCGTATATCTATTCATTTGTAAAAATTGATAACGACAACTCGGACAAAAAACTTTTGAAACTACTTTTGAGCGAGAACAAGGTCTACACAAATATTATCTGTTCGCACAACTATAAATATGTTTATGAATTAAAAGAACACGCAAACAATCTTATCCTGTTTGCACCGCTGACAACACAGCATGATTTTGCCTCTTATAACACGTTTTTAAATAAATTGAACCTCGATGAATTTATAGTTTATGGTAAAGCAACTCAGGCTGTGCCTTTAATTGTCGAGCTTGCTCCTATTGAAATTGTAAAACAGCAAGAAGAAAAAAAAATTGAAATAAAACCGGTTGAAACTCAAGTTATAGAAGAACCAACTCTTATTGTAACGGAACCTGTAATCAAGCAGGAAAAAATTGTTGAAGGTGTAGCGCCCGAAACTCCTGATTTTCTCGATAATGCTGATACATACGAAGATTTGTCTGATGATATTCCCCGCATTAAGGAAGAAAATGAACAAGATGAAGATTTGAGTTCATATGAGTATATTCAGCCGCAAGAAAATGCGGATGCCCAAGTTCTAGAACCAGAACAAAAGCAAAATATGGAACAAGAACCTGATGTTGAAGTTCTAATAACACCAAAAGCAGAAGCCGAAGTTGAAGCCAATGATGAAGTTGAAATAGAGAAAGAAGCCCAAACCTCTGGAGAATTCCCGGTACAAGAACCCGCTTCCTCAATAGAAGAATATACAGATGAAATAGTTGAAGAGCAAGACGTTAAAGTTGCATATGCAGATTTCACTGAACAGCAATCAGTTTATGAGGAACTTCCTTTTGAGGCTGAACCTGAAATAATAGAAAGCCCAGAAGAGCCGGAAGTTAAGCCAAAAACAGTTAGTTTTAACAAAATAGCTCCAATCGTTGAAGAAAGTGCTGATTATGATGCCGCTTCCCAAAATTCAACTCCTGAAGCTGAATTTAATGATGATACGATATCTTTTGACGAAACTTATTTAACAGAAGAACCATCGCCACTAGCAGAACAGTTTGAAGAAGCCCCGATTGACGAAGATCGTAATAAAATGATTGAACATGTTTCAAAAGATATAGATGAAACTTTTATATATACTAAACTTGAAGATGACAATATTGAACAAGAAGACGATGTTTTAACAGAAGACGATTTGAATTTTATTGATGATTTAAATCAAGCTGAGCCAGAACAAAATCTTGCTGTACAGCCTGAAATCGTAGAAGAACTCAGCAGCGACGGAATTTACAAACCTGAAGAAGAAATTGAGGAAGAGGAAGAAAAAACGCCTGTTGTTCCAATTTATCAAGCTGAAATGCCACAAAGCACACAAACCTTTGAACAAGGCGATCATGTATCCCACCCAAAGTACGGTGAAGGTATTGTTGAAAAAATGATTAAATACGGCAGCAAAACGCTGTGTTCTATCAATTTCGTCAATGTTGGCAGAAGACTTCTTGATCCTGCAATCTCTGAAATAACCAAATTATAAGCGTTTTAACTTGAACTCGTGCCTTTTTGTAATATACTGTTTTTAAAGAGAGGTAAATAATGGCTGTTAAAAAAGTTTTAAAATATGGAGAAAAAACACTTAGACAACCGTCTAAAGAGGTTCATAAAGTATCAAAAAAGATTACTGATTTGGTAAATGATTTGCTTGAAACAATGTATGCTCAAAACGGCGTAGGGCTTGCAGCACCACAAATCGGTGTTAATTACAGAGTTTTTGTAATCGATGTTTCTGCAAACGACGAGCCTCTTAAACCAACGGTTTTTATTAATCCTAAAATTATTAAAAAATCAGGCGCTGTAATCAGCGAAGAAGGATGTCTGAGTTTTCCGGAAGCTTACACAAAAGTCAAACGCTACAAAAATGTTACAGTAAAAGCTCTTGATATAAACGGAAAACCTTTTATAATGGAAGCTGAAGAAGGTTCGCTTCTTGCTCGCGCAATTCAACATGAAAATGACCATTTAGATGGAATTTTGTTCATTGACCACTGCACTAATATTGATGAGACAGAAGAAATTCTAAAAAAATACAATCTTGGACCAATTGAAACTGAGAGAATTTTAGTGGAAGAAGATTTGGAGAAAGAATTAGAAAATAATGATTAGAATTGTTTTTTTCGGCACACCTAAAATTGCCTTAAAATCACTTGAATACTTATTTAACTCTAAAGAAATAGAGGTTGTTGGTGTTGTTACGCAGCCTGATAAGCCAGCCGGACGAGGGCATAAGCTTACAATGTCCCCGATAAAAGAGTTTGCGCTTGCACATAATATTCCGGTATTTCAGCCAAAATCAATCAGAAAAGAACCACAAATTCAGGAGGAATTGATAAAGCTTAAACCTGATTTTTTTTTTACTTTTGCTTTTGGTCAGATTTTATCGCAGGAAGTGCTTGATATTCCTAAATATCATACAATAAATCTCCATGCTTCTCTATTGCCCAAATACCGTGGCGCAAACCCAATTCAGCGCGCGATTATTAACGGCGACTCGCAAACAGGAATATGTACAATGATTACAGAACTCGGCCTTGACTGTGGGGATGTATGTCTTAAACAAGTTATTAATATTCCTGATGATATGAATTGCGAACAATTGTTTGAAAAAATCAGCAACCTTTCACCAGAGCTGCTTGAAAAAACATTAATCGGGCTTGTAAACAAGACAATTACGCCTTCTCCTCAGTGTGAAGAAGGCGTTTGTATGGCGAACAAGCTTACTAAAGAAGAAACTGTTATTGATTGGAATAAGTCTGCTCAAGAAATTCATAATCTTGTGAGAGGAATTTACAAATTTCCTTGTGCATATTTTATGCATGACGGCAAAATTATCAAGGTTCTTGAGACTAAAGTCTGTGATGAGTGCGGAAAGCCGGGAGAATTTATTAAGTGTACCAAAGACGGGCTCAATGTCGGCTGTAATGATAAATCTCTTATCTTAGTAAGAGTAAAACCCGAAGGTAAAGGCGAAATGCCTGCCCGCGACTGGTACAACGGATTAAAAAACAGGTAAAACATGGTTACAAAGGGTATAAGAGGCGCTATTACAGTTGAAAGCAATACGATTGAGGCAATTAAGGCTTCAACGATGGAGCTTTTGTCAAAAATGATTGAAGTAAACGGCATTGAAATTTGTAAGATTTCGCACGTTATTTTCACGCTCACGAATGACTTAAATGCAGCGTTTCCGGCAAAATTTGCAAGAGAGAATATGGGCTTTAGCGAAACTGCAATGATGTGTTTTCATGAGCTTGATGTTCCGGGGGCACTGCCTAAATGTTTAAGAATTCTTATTGTCTATAATTGCGATTTGGAATTTAAGCCGGAGTTTGTTTACTTGAAAGGTGCCTCAAAACTTAGAAAATAACTACCTTACAGATAGAAATTTGTGAACTTGTGGGATAAGCCTTACTTTGTTATATTTTTTCAAAAATTTATCGAGCACGGCAACTGCAAATATAGATGTAATACTCATTACATCACCATCCATCCTGGGCTGTAAAATCAATTCAAAATTATATTTCTTAGCAAGCTCTACACATTTTTCAATTTCTTCATCTGTAATGTTTTCATCGAATACAACTTTTGCAAAAATCTCTTTACCTGAAGCTCTTTCAAAAAATTTGTCATGGCGCTTAAAGGCACTAATCATGCCCGTAGCACTCTCTAACTTAATATCAGCAGAAATTACATCAATAAAGTCAATTACCTTCGACAATTCTTCCGGTAAAGTAGCATTGGTTTCTAGGTAAATCTTTTGGCCATGCGTTTTCAAAAGTGGTAAAAAATCAACCAGAAAATCAACGGACAAAAGCGGCTCACCACCTGTTAACGAAACAGAATATATCGTATTTAAATCAAATTGCTTTATTATTTCAAAAAGCTCTTGAGGCGAATACTCGTTTGCCTCGCCTTCAAAATCAGTATCACAGTAATGACAGCGTAAATTACAGTTACAAAATCTTATAAATAACTGCTTAGCGCCGATATAAGGGCCTTCGCCTTGGATTGATGCAAAAATTTCCTTTATTTTTGCATGTTTTGACACTGTAATATTTTCTTGATTAATCATTTAGCAAATTCTCTCTAATATTCTCTTGTGATAAACTTTTGAGCTTTGCATATAATTCAAGCTCATCTTTAGTAAGTTTTTTGGGTATTTCAATTCTCACTGTAATTATTATATCACCAACTTTATTATTTTTCTTTAAACCTTTTGCTGAAATTCTAAAATTTTGCCCTGAAGATGTCATTGGCGGAAGCTGCAAAACAACACTGCCTTCTAAAGAAGGAATGATTATTTCTCCGCCCAAGACTGCCTCATAAGGCGTTATAGGCACTTCGCAATAAACATTGTTTCCATCAATTTTGAAATTAGAATTTTGTTTTATTTTTACATTTAAAAATAGATTGCCATTTTTGCCGCCATTAGTTCCTTTTTTGCCCTCGCCTGCAATACGCAGTTTTGCGCCGTTTTTTATATGGGGCGGAATTGTAACGTTAATTTTTTGATGCTTGGTAAGTTCGCCCTTACCTCCACACAGTGAGCATTTAGCTTCATTTATAAACTTGCGGCCTGAGCATTTTGTACAAACTTCTGTATGCATAATATTAACAACACGACAGGTGCCGGTTATTGATTCTTTTAGCGTAATTTCAATATCGGTGTATATGTCTTCTCCATTTTGCGGCTGGGGGGATTTTTCTGATTTTTTCTTCTTGCTGGAAATCCCATCGAGAATATCGTTAAATACATCACGAAATACTTTTTCTTTAAAAACATGCTCTTCTGGCGGTATTGTATCAAACTTTTTGCGGAAAGTTTTTCTGTAAGGTTCTTCATTTCGTGTATTTTGGGGTGTGGTTTCGTTAAGCGTTTCAGCATGAACAGATTTAAATATACCATTTAGAATATCATATTGTTTTCGTTTATTTTCATCTATCAGAGTTTCGTAAGCATTGGTAATTTCTTTGAAAACATCTTCGCCATCAGGGTTTATATCTGGATGGTACTTACGCACTAAACGCCTGTAAACAGATTTTAATTGCACGCTCTCCACGTCCGGAGTAACGCCTAAAATTTCATAATAATTTTTACCGCTTTTTGTAACCATAGAATGTTTTATAATTATTATTTACAAAATATCAACTATTTTGTACTAATCAACTTGTGAACAAATATCAGAACGATATTTCATCCCGCTAAATTTAATAACGTTAACATTCTCATAAAGCAATTCCCTTGCGCGAGACAAAGTGGATGATGTTTTTGTCAGCACAACGGCGCGGCCGCCCGACGTTATATATTCAAAATATTCATTTTTAACAGTATTAAAATGGTTTATATCAACATCATCTTCAGCTAAGTCGATTCCTTCAATTACAGATCCTGAAAGTTTTCCGGATGATAATACGCAAGAAACTGAAGCCAAATCTGCAATATCAAGTGTTTCATAGTCATCAGCAAAAGATCCTACAGCACATGCTTCAAAAAGTGTATAAAGATTTTCGTTGATAAGATTTAAAACAGCCTGCGCATCATGATCTGATAGGAAAGATTTCAACTCAAGAACCGTAAATTTATCATCATCAGTTAGTACACCCTCAACACCAAGGATACCCAAATACGGAGTACCGCGTTTTTGGAGTGAATTTATAACCGGTGTTACAACATTATTTAACAACTTTTGCTGTACTGTTTCTGAAAGCTTATAATCCGGGCAAAAAGCCCCCATTCCTGGAGTAAGAATTCCTCCGTTGCCGTCGAGCATAAACTTATAATTCGCACAAGAGGTCAACGGTATAACATGATAGCCGTCGGTAATTACATAATATATGAATTCATGCCCGTGAACATAATCTTCAAAAAGGACTTTGTTCTCCCCTGATAAAAATAAGTCTTCTGTGAATATTCTTGCATTTGGAACTGTTGTACAGACCTGCCTGTCAGCTTTTATAGAACTTTCATCAGTACGGATAACTACAGGCATATTTGCATTTTTTATATAATCCAAGGCAAGCTGGGATTTATCAAATATTCCGAAACGAGGAGTGGGAATATGGAGTTTATACAGAAATTTTTTACCTGCTGATTTGGATATTGTCATACCGGCACTTGAGGCTGTTGGGGCAAATATCATTTGGCCATTGGCTTGAAAAATCAAAGCAATATCAGCTTTTATTGCAAGCTCAGATGTGGCAACCGTCAAGTCAATTGCATTTTCAACAGCAAATTCAAGAAGCTGTGCAATATTATCTTCTCTAATATCAACAACTTCTGCAAAATCCTTCATTGCAGCGTTTCCGGGTGCAGCGTAAATTTTTTCTATATTATCATAAGTCAAAAACTTTTTAGCTAAAGCATATTCTTTTGCTGAATTACCGACTATTAAAATTTTCTTTTTTTTCTGTTCTTCCATAGAGTTATTATAAAAAACTGCCAAAATAAAAGCAAGTGCATACCTACTTTAAAAGGAGGATTTTAGTAAAGTTTTATTAATATCTAAGAAAAACTTGTGTTATAATAATGACCAAAGAGAAAAAATCATTAAACTGAATTTTGTAGTTAGGTTATATAAGGTTACATAAATGGCAAGTTTAGTAAGTATTTTATCAAATGTATTTTCGCCGGCACAACAGACAGTACCTGTTCAGCATACTAGTGCTGCGTCTATTTCTTCTAACCCGTTTAGCAACAATCCTTTTGTAAATTACAACGGCAATAGATATAACAGCAATACTTATGCAAAAAATGCACCTGTAAGAGGCGGATATTTTGCTGGATATTATAACGGAAAGCCCAATATCGTTGGACAAAGGCTATTTGTTGAAGTTTAATCAGTTGTTGAATTTAAGTTTTGTATATTTGTTTTAGATTACATACAGGAGGTCAGAATGACTACTGTATGCGAATATTTAATTGAAAAACTGTATTCTATAGGCGTGAGCGAAATATTCGGGGTTCCTGGGGACTTTAATTTTGAGATACTTAGCGCAATAGAAGAAAATCCGCACACACACTGGATTGGCTGCTGCAATGAGTTAAACGCTTCATATGCTTGCGAAGGTTACGGAAGAATTAAAGGGGCTGCTGCATGTGTTACAACATATGGAGTTGGCGAGCTTAGTGCGATAAACGGTATTGCCGGCGCATATGCACAAAATGTTCCTGTTATACAGATAACCGGTATGCCTAAGACTGAAATTTTAAATAAAGGGATTAAAATACACCATTCTTTTGCTGATGGCCGATGGAATATGTACTTTAATGCATACAAACAAGTTAGTGAATATGCAGTCATTCTAAATACCCAAAATGCATCTTTGGAAATTCAAAAAGCTATACACATAGCTCTCACAGAGAAAAAGCCTGTTTACATGGGAATTCCACAAGATGTTGCAAAATCTCAGATTAAGATTTCAGACTTCAATCCGGATATAATGGGTTTAAAAACCAATGCTGCTGAGCTTATATTGGACAAAATTAAAGCATCCTCAAAGCCTCTGCTTATGTTTGACTCTTTAATACAGATTTTTAATCTCGAAAAAGAAGCCGAAGAATTAGTAAATAGAATACAAATTCCTTTCATAACTACAACGATGGGTAAAGGGTGTATTGATGAAGAAAACGAGTTTTTTGCAGGTGTATTTGAGGGCTCTTTAATGAATAAAACAGCAGAGCAGCTTTATTGTGAGGCTGATTTAATCCTGGCTTTTGGATTAATTTGGACTGATTTTAATATAGGTTTCTTTTCGCTGCCTGAGTACAAGGATAAAATTATTAATATAAGAAAGCATGATATCGTCATAAACACTGAGACAATCAGAATAAACTCGCCAAAGCTATTACTTGATGAACTCATCAAAAAGTCAACCTCTAAAAAATATGACTTTATAAAACCTGAAATTAATATGCCAAAACAATTCCCAGATAAACTCACTTGTGAAAGTGCTTTTAAAATTATTACGAATTTTCTGCAAGAAAAAGACGTAATTATTGCAGAAACGGGCATGAGCAGTTTAGGAATTATTAACTGCAAACTTCCCAAAGGAGCATGCTTAATTACTCAAGCTTTATATTCTTCAATCGGCTGGGCCCTTCCTGCTGCATTTGGAGCTGCTATGGCTGACACAACCAACAGAACAATTCTGTTCACAGGCGACGGCTCTTTGCAATTGACAGTCCAGGAGATTTCTTCTATGTGCCGATACAATGTAAAGCCTCTTATTTTTATTCTTAACAATGACGGCTACACAATTGAAAGGCTTCTTTCCGAAACTCCTGAAAGCAAGTATAATGACATAGCTAAATGGAATTGGCAACATTTAGCTGATTTATTCTGCACTGATATCTTACATGCAAAATGCAGCACCACGAAAGAATTAAGAAGCTCACTCCGTTCAATTACAACCGAAAAACCCGTGATTATTGAAATTATTTTAGAGAAAATGGACATGCCGCCTTTGGCTCTAAAATTGTACGAATGGCTTAATAAAAAATCTTAATCTGATTTTTGTTCAAGTTTATAAACATCACTTGTAAATGCATATCTATAGAATATGCATATATAAATAAGATTAACAAAGATAAAAGCAACAAGTAAACTGTAATTGTATGGCAGAAGGTTCATTCCAGAAACGGCCTTATAGTCTTCACTCAAGAAAAACGACGAGCCAAATGTCAACACTATGTATGGCAAAAATAGAATTTTCCACAATATTTGTCTGCTAAATTTTATTTTAAACGAATATCCAATCAAAAACATTGCATCCACTAAGACTGACAATATACAAATATAATCCACTACATTAAATCCATTTCTATAATTAGAAAACAAAAAGTATAAGTTGGCAACAACACTCATCAAAAGCATGTAAACCGAAAAAATTTTCACACAAGTATTTTCTACAGTTTCAAATTCGTGAAATCTCTTTTTATAATTCCAATATGCGCAAAAAGCCGGAAGCCAAATTAATGTATAAATTACAATAGACACAATCAACAGCATCATTAAGGCGGTAACATAAAGAGCAGCGTCTGATTGATTATTAATATTATGGCTTTTTAACTCAAACAATAATCCAGGCAATCCGCCGACAACCGATTGATAAATGCACGCACAGACAAACACCAAAAGCAAAATCATAAAAATTTTATTTGCTTTTTCAGAGTACAGTCTTTTCTGCCAGCCAAGCGAGTAAAACCATCCGGCTGATACTGCTGACAAAAATGCAAAAAAATAACCAATCATAACACTTGCACCAGTCAAATGAATTGTTCCAATAAAGGCAGTTTCACCTGCAAATACAGCCGCCAGCACCAATAGAGAAAGGACAAATAAAACTTTCCAAACCATCTGAACTCCTTTACCTTAATTTTTTAATTGACTCTTAAAGCCAAATCCTTAATTTCTTTTATCAAATCATCCTGCGCAATATCTGACATATTATATTCGTAAAAATTATCACTTATACGCGGCAATTTTTCTAAGCTAAAACCTGACAACACTCTTTCTACCGGCATTTCTTTGTAACGGTGTCTGTTTTTGAATTTTGTATAAAGACTAACCAGCGGAGTTTTTGACTGCAACAATATCTCTGTAAGCCCGCTGCGTAAAGATACTATAAATTTTGCCATCTGCGCAAGTTCACATATTTCTGAAAAAGTTAAAAAGCAAGACTTATAGGTGCAATTAGGGATAACTGTATCTTCATTGGTAATATTCATGAAAACATCATACCCGCACTTCTGAAACTCTAAGCATAATTTAGTCCAAAACTCCGGTCTTATATCATCACAAGAAAGAGCTTCCGGGGCCAAAAGCACGAATTTATCAGTATTTAATCCCATTTGCTTCGTTTTTTCCATCAAAGCATGCTTTACAGAATTATCTAAATGTATTTGTTTCGGCTCTATATCCTCACGGGTCAGGTGCAGTCTATCCAGCATCATCTCAAAGTAATGAACTGAGTTTATTTCCCCATTATTTATGGAGTTTTCCACATTTATAAAATGTTCTCCTGGAAAAAGCAAGAACACCCTCTTTTTATAAACACTAAACACATCTCCGCTTACAAATAGCTGCATTTTGTTTACATAAACGAATTTTGCATCCGGATGGAGCATTTTTATTAACTCAATGTGATACTTCTTTGTCGCAACCAAAAGCGGTTTTTTACTCCCGTTTTTCTTGATAAAATTTGAGGCTAGAAAAGCCAAAAACAAGTATGTTTCACCGCTATTAGAGTTTAGTATATAAATATCATCGCAATCTTGATCAAAAAATTTCTTATATTTATTATAAAATTCTTTTTTCATATCTGTTGTTTTATAAAGAAAATTAAAAATATAATCTTTTTTTAGACTACCGTCTTCTGTACGTTTAAAGACATTCAGCCCGCAAATTTTCGTATTTTTTTCAGTATTACAAATATAATCATCGAATTTACTCGTATAAATAAAATTCCCCAAAATATGCTGTTCACGAAAATTGTTATCCCAATTTACAACATATATAGGTATATTTAATATTTTTACAATTCTTTTATTCCCGACCTTTTCATTATTATAAATTTTCAATTGCAAACTCCAAACTATAAACTTTCATTTATAACAAAATCAATATTTAAAGGTTCATCTCTTTTTTTAGAAACAGCATATGCTGTTTTGAGGCCGGAAGGCTTATCATCATTTACAAGAATTCTCTCACCCATAGGCATGTCGCACAACAAATAATCATATCTAAGGCCATGAGTTTTCAAAAAATCTTTAAGTTGTTCAAGGTATAAACCTTTTCTTGCAGTCAACAATATAACTGTATCATTATCTTTTATTTTGCTATAAAACTCTTTTACACCATCAAGAAGAACATCTCCGCCGTGCAAATGCCCATTATGAATAACAAGAGTACCATCTATGTCTAATATCCAAGTTTTGGGCAACGAAGAGAATTCAAGCATACATATCTCCTGGGAATTGTATTTGTAATTTAGGGGAGTTTACAAACACTATTAATTAAAAAATATGCCGCAACTCGGAATTGAACCAAGGACACAGGGATTTTCAGTCCCTTGCTCTACCAACTGAGCTATTGCGGCAAATACTATTAAATTTTCAACGAAGTTGGCAGAGCAAGCTCTACATTTTTGAACTCCGTTCCGCTCTGCTCCACTCGGAGCTATTGCGGCAAATACTATTAAATTTTCAACGAAGTTGGTAGAGCAAGCTCTACATTTTTTGAACTTCGTTTCGCTCTGCTCCACTCGGAGCTATTGCGGCATTATTATTAGATTGTCATCACCGCGACCTTTCAGCCACGTTTATAATCATACTTGCTAAAAATTTTAAGTCAAGACTTTTTATTAATAAGTTTAAATTAAAAAATATCCGGCTAATATATGCCGGATATTTCTAATTAAATTAATTTTGCGATTGAGGAGCCAGGTATAAGGTTACGTTGCGGCCTTCCAGCATTGGCTTCTTCTCTATAACCATCGGTTCTTCTTTCAAATCTTCAATAAACCTGTTTGCAAGATCAAATGCCAGATTTGAATGCTGCATCTCTCGTCCTCGCATCATGATTACAACTTTTACTTTGTTGCCTTGCGCAATAAATTTTTGGATACTTTTTATACGCACTTGATAATCATGGGTATCTATTTTATATCTTATTTTTACTTCCTTAATATCAACTGTATGCTGTTTCTTTTTAGCTTCTTTTGCGCGTTTTTCCTGTTCATACTTGTATTTGCCGTAATCTAATACCTTAGCAACCGGAGGTTCTGAATTAGGATTGATTAAAACTAAATCTAAATCTGCATCGTATGCAATTTTTAAGGCTTTAGATGTTTCTACTATACCGTGGTTTTCACCGTTTTGTCCGATTAATCTAACTTCGCGGGCTCTTATTCGCTCATTCATAATGGCTTTATTTTTGTCTCTGTCCCGGTTGTTTCTGTTGTCGTTTGCTATTGTTGTGTCTCCTTATATTTTGATTTACAAATTTATAATACCACAACAATAGTTTTTTACCAGCAGAAGCTGTTAAGTTTTATGTAACAATATGTTACAAACACCTAAAGTTTTTATTTAAAATTCCGATAATAAACTTGTTAAGATTTTGAACAAAAATATAGGAGTATTGATTATGAGAAAAAAGTCAAAAGCGCGTTTAGAAGCCTTAAAAACAATGACTTTAGCCCCGGTGGAGGTTGTTAATCTTGATGAATCTGTAGGTTTTTCTATGGAAATCCCGTTGCAGATTATGTTTGACCAATTTACCAATTTCATCTCGAAAACAGATTTCAAAAACATTGCCTAACCCCGAAATTAAAAAAGGTTTAAAAGAGTCTCATTGATTATGAGGCTCTTTTCGTACTTTTATTGCAAATTATTAAATTGTATTGCTAGATAGCTGATTGTAGGTGTACATATAAATATTATTGTATTAGAATTTTCTTAAAGATAAATTTTGATTATGAGGATATGAGTTATGAAAAAATCTATAATCACGATTGCGGGGATATTATTACTGACACAGCCTGTATTTGCGGGTTTCAAAGAACATTATGACCTTGCACAGCAATATCTTGCGAATTACCAATATTCAAGCGCGATTACTGAATTCAAAAATGCTTTGCGCATAAATTACCTTGACAATTCCGCAAGAATAGGACTTATTAACTCATATCTTGCGCGGGGTGCGTATTTTGCAAATACTGAAAAAAATTACTCCAAAGCCGCTGATGATTACAGAAGCGCACTATTTTATCTTTCTTACTACCCTAATTCTAACAGCGTAAAAAATTCATCCCAGGCCATTGTGCAGGTAGAAAACAACCTCTCACGCTGTCTCGGTGCAATTAATTTTGACACAAGCCCTCAATCACGTTTTAATAAAGCAAAACAGCTTCGTGCTGAAGGAAACTTTGCAGCTGCCGCGTACGAATTCAATCAATCCCTTGGCGATAAGTCTCTTGTTAAAGACAGCTTTGAACAGGTTGGCGATATCATGAAGCTTATGGGAAATGACCCCAAAAGTGCGGAATATTACAGAAAAGCCGTTGCTGTTGCCCCAGGAGATATTGATTTAAGACTTTCTTACGCAAAAACATTAGACAAACTCGGCACGGAAGACCTTGCGGTTGAAGAATATAATTATATTTTAACGAAAAGCGTCGATAACAAAGATGTTTTATATTCTTTAGAAAGAATTTACAAGAAAAAACTGGATGCTAATCCAAATGACGCTGACACAATAGCTAATTTAGGGGCAATTTTGCAGAAACAAAACAAATTTGATGAAGCATTGAGTTTTTACCAAAAAGCTGAATCCATCGATCCTTCAAACATAAACACTCGTTTAAATGTCGGTACGCTTTACCAGCAAAAGGGCGACAACAAAACAGCGCTTGTTGCATATGATTCAGTTCTAGTTCTTCATCCGGACAATGTTCAGGCAAATCTTTATAAGGCTCAATGCCTTTCTGCACTGGGCGAAAGCAAAATGGCACAAAATTATTTTAAAAAAGTGCTTTCACTTGATCCAAACAACGAGTACGCCCAAAATGAAATGTTCACAAGTGCAAAAGCAACAATGACACCCGCACAATTTGCTGATTATGTAAAGAAAAACGCAAACGGTGCTGATGTTACAAATATGCTTTACAGTTATGCGCTTGATTTACATAAAGCAAACAAGTTGGATGATGCGATTTTATTATATAAAGAAGTTGCAAAATCTTCAGACAATCCGGAAGTCTTTGTAAATCTTGCAATAGCGCAAAGTCAGCAAAAAAATTACAATGAAGCCCTGGCAACTTTAAAAAGCGCTGAGGCTAAATTTCCTAATAATTCACAGCTCAGCGATGCGCTAAAGAATATAAAAGCGGAAGCTGTAGGAGTTCAATTTGACAAAGCTGCAGAATACTTTAACAATAAAGATTACCAAAGCGCAATCAATGAATATGCAAAAATTCAGCCGCCTACATCTGATTCAATGATTGGTATAGCATCAGCTTATCAGAACATGGGCAGCAATGCAAAAGCCATTGAATATTATCAAAAAGCATTTGAATTAAAACCTACTGACTCTGATATTGCATACTATATCGGAGTTTTGTACGCCGAAAATGAAAACTGGGGCGCAGCGGAAGAATATTTGAAAAAATCAATTGCCCTAAACAAAAATAACCAAAAAGCCACAGATTATCTTCAAGCAATAGTTGAGCAAAATAATACAGCAATGCTAAATGAAGCTATTGGGCTTTACGAGGCTGAAAAATACGATGAGAGTTTAAATCTTTTCAACAAAATTCTGCAAACAAGCCCGGATAATGCTTATGCTTACTACTATCGCGGCATGATTTATGATACAAAAAACAAAAAACTTGAAGCGATAGCTGATTTTAAGAAAGCATTATCCTTGAATGCTTCTGACTTAGAGATATTAAACTACCTTATAGCCGCTGATTACGACAGTCTTGGCAAGTACAAAGACGCGTATGGCTATTACCAAAAGTATTCAGCCTCTAACGCACCGGATGATGAATACAAGCAATACTCAAAAGCAAGGTTGGAAGAATTAAAACAATATGCAAAATAGCAATGTAAATCATCTTATAAATAGCCGCGTTTCGCTTGCCCCAATGGCAGGAATAACAGATTATGTTCTGAGAAGCTTGGTTCGCAGATATTCTAAAACGGCACTTATAACCACAGAAATGATTAGTTCTGAATTTCTCGCCCAAACACTTAACGGCCGCTCTGGAACAGAAATTTTTAAACGAGACGTCAACCACAGCCCGATTTCCTATCAAATATCCGGTCATAAACCTGATATGATGCGTAGAGCCGCCGAATTCTTAAATAATTATGCAGATATGCTTGATATTAACATGGGATGCCCGGTTAACAAGGTTGTGAAAGGTTCTGACGGGTGTGCGCTCATGCGTAATCCGGATTTGGCAGCCGATCTTGTTAAAGCGGTAAAGGACGGCACTGACAAGCCCGTTAGCGTAAAATTCCGGCTGGGCTATACAGCGGAGGAAATGAATTTCGTTGAATTCGGTGAAAAAATGCAAAAAGCAGGCGCAGATTTTATAACAATTCATGGCAGAACCCGCTCTCAAATGTATTCAGGCAAGGCAGACTGGACGAAAATTAAGGATTTAAAAACTTCTGTAGATATACCGGTCTTTGCAAACGGCGATATAGTTGACATTGCTTCAGCGGCTGAATGTCTTGAAAAATCTTGTGCTGACGGTATTGCAATAGGCCGCGGAGCTTTGGGCGATCCTACTATTTTACACAGAATTGAGCATTATTTAAAAACCGGTGAAAACCTTTCCCCGCCAACACTCACTCAAAGAATTGACATGCTTAAAATTCATATAAATGAAGAAATAAAGTTACGCGGTGAAGATGTTGCAATAAAATTCATGCGCAAATTCTACCCGTATTACATTGCAGGTGTTCCTAATGCATCTAAAATCAGAAGTGTTTTAGTGCTTGAGGAAGACTATTCTAAAATAATGAATATTTTAGACGAATTTACATGCGCTCAGGCGCGCTGACTGCAAGGATATCCAGCGCATTATTTATAACCTGTTTTACTGCCAAAACAAGCGCCAATCTTGATTTCATCAAATCTTTGTCCTCTGATATAACTCTGTTTGCATTATAAAAAGAGTGGAATTCCGCTGCCAGCTCTTGAACATAACGACAAATTGTATAAACTTGCCGGGTTTCAGCAGACATCTTAATCATGGATTTGAATTCTTCAAGTTTCAAAATAAGCCTTGAGGCGGTATCTATTGTTGGCAGAAGATATTCTTTTTTGTAATTCGTTTTTAAATCATCAAGTTCTGATTTTGAAAGCGGCGCAGGTATTTTTTCGCCAGTTGAAGTGTCAATTTTTTCATCAACTGCATTACGCAAAATCGAACATGCTCTGGCATGAGCATATTGAACGTAGAACACAGGATTTTCATCAGTATTTGTTTTTGCAAGTTCAATATCAAAATCCAAAGTTGTATCAATGTTTCTCATTGACATCCAAAAACGCGTTGCATCAACACCGACTTCATCAATCAAATCTTCAAGAGTAACCATGTTTTTACGTTTACCCATTCTGACTTCATTACCGTTGATTACAAGGTTTACAAGCTGTCCGAGAAGCACTTCAAGTTTATCAGGATCATAACCAAGAGCTTCAATTGAAGCTTTTACACGCGCAACATATCCGTGATGGTCGGCTCCCCAGATGTTAATAAGCCTGTCATATCCGCGTTCTAATTTATCAATGTGATATGCTATATCTGCTGTTAAATAAGTGTTTGAGCCATCGGCTTTTTTAATAACTCTGTCTTGGTCATCGCCGTAATCAGATGATTTAAACCAAACAGCGCCTTCTTTTTCATAAATTTTGCCGCTTGCTTTTAATTTGTTAACGC
Source organism: uncultured bacterium (assembly GCA_900554095.1). Classification (GTDB taxonomy): domain Bacteria; phylum Cyanobacteriota; class Vampirovibrionia; order Gastranaerophilales; family Gastranaerophilaceae; genus Scatenecus. The sequence continues at coordinate 7,755 of USGC01000004.1, read as the reverse complement.
ATTCGTCAACTTTTCCTGAGTTATGTAGCGTAAGCTCAGAATAAAAATTATCAAAATGCACTCTGAAATTGTCAAGTAAAGCCTTTTGAAGATTTTCCATTTCTAATTTTGCAAAATCACTTAACTCTTTTAGATCATCAGGCAAACCTTTATGGGTTTCAAGGTATTTTTTAGCAACAGGAATTAAGTAATCACCCGGATAATAATTTTTTCGTTCGATTTCATCCGCCGGGAAATCAACATCTTCGCCTAATTCTTGTCTAATTCTTATTGCAAGGGAATTTCCGAGCTTTTGGATTTGGCTTCCTGCGTCGTTAATATAAAATTCCTGAAAAACCTCATGGCCGTAGAATTTTAAGAGATTAGCAAGTGCCGAACCCATAGCAGCCCAGCGGCCATGCCCAATATGAAAAGGTCCTGTAGGATTTGCTGAGATATATTCCAAAAGAATTTTTTCTTTTTCAATACCTTCAGGACGCCCAAAATTTTCGCGTTTTAAGAAAATTTCTTCAATCGCATTGATTAAAAGAGTTTTACCGGTTTTAAAATTTATAAAACCGCCGATAACTGAATATTCATTATCTTCTTTATCAACGAACTCTAAAATAGCACTCGCAATCATTGGCGGGGCAATTTTTGCGCTTCGTGCAAGTGATGAGACGTTAACAGCAAAATCGCCGAAATCTGCATTTTTAGGTTTTTCAGCCGCGAGTGTACCTTTTGAATATACGCTCATTTGACCGAGTTTACCGTTACTAATCGCTTTTTCAATTGCGTTTTCAATCTTATTTATAAAATATTCTTTTATCATATTTCCTCTCCTGTAGTTATAATCTTAACATAAACAAGCGAGAAAAAATGTATTTGCAAGATATCTTATTTAAGCAGCCACGATTCGTAATAACATGGAGGGTATTGGCACCACGTCGTTTGAATTGTAATGTCTTTACTGTATGGAATTATCTTTTTATAGCACTTTGCGGTTGAGCACCTGTTGTCATTTTCGTCTGCAAATGTAAATAGAAATCTGTCTTTACCAAATCTGTTAGGATTTTTCAAACCATTTGTGTCAACAAAAAAGATATTTTCATCATTATTAAAAGTACACCAGCTTCTGCCTGATACATCTATAAAACATTTTTCACGATTCTGCCCTGGCACACCATTAGTACCCAAAGGAGTATCAGGACCTCCGCCTGAACAACTCCCTGAGCAGACGGTATCTTCTCCAAGCTTCCAACACTCAGCAATCTCACCTTTTACATTACAATCTTTTAAAACCTTTAGTTTAGATTTCAAAATCTGTAATTCATGTTCGGTGGCACTTTCATCAAATTTTCCTGAACGACTTAGCTCCGAATTAAAAATAGGCTCCTGAAAAGATTGTGAGAATTCGCTGTAAGCCTTTTTATACGCGCTTTTAAATCCAAGATCCTGATATTTGCTAATTAAAGCGGGCAGTGTAAGCGCAGCAACAACACCTATAACACCCAAAGTAATGAGGGTTTCCGCTAATGTAAAGGCTAATTTTCCAGCTTTAAGGGTCGAAAACCCGTGAGCCCCCCCCCCCCAAGAGATTGTTGTCTTTCCATACTTTTACCTCCTTTTAACTTATTAACTCTTTAACTTTTCAACTATATTATAACATATTAAAAATCACAATGCAATCATGTTCTTTTTAATTTATTAACCCAATTTTGATATTTATACTATAATATTTGTATGATGAATATTTCAAACGTAATCGAAAGATTAAGAGAAATAATGGATGATGAAACCACGGAACAGCTAAGAGAAGAATTAGACAGCTTTCATGGTGCGGACTTGGCTGATATTTTCCAGGAATTAAGACCTGAAGAACGCCTTGAATGTTTTAAGCTGCTGGATATTGAAAAAGCCGCTGACTTGATGGAATACATCTCGCCTCAAATGCAAGTTGAACTGTTAGGGGACATCGATCAGGAACTTGCTTCCAAAATTATTACCCGCTTACCGCATGACGCTGCGGCGGATGTTCTCGGGGATATGGAAGAAGATGAAAGCGAAAACTATCTCGACAAACTTCCGCACAAATTTTCCGAAGAAGTCAGAGAACTTTTAACATACAACGAAGATACCGCCGGTGGGATTATGAACCCAGTTGTTTTGACCGTAAACTCTGATATGAGCGTTATGGATGTCTTAAACCACATACGTATTAAAGCAGAAAAAGATAACATGGAACTTTATTACGTTTATGTTGTTGACAAACAAAACCACCTTCTTGGCGTTGTTTCACTCAGAAAACTCCTCACATCTCCTATTAATCAAAAAGTTGAAGATATCATGATTTCTGATATCGTAAAACTTCACGTTGATGATTACAGCGAGTTTATTATTGATGAATTCATGAAATATCAATATAATGCACTGCCGGTTGTTGACTTGTATAACAGACTAAAAGGCATGATTACATGGGATGACGTGCACGATTTGTTTGAAGAAGAAACTACTGAAAAGATTTATGCATCATCCGGTATTTCAACTGAAATCGTTGATGAAGATGAAATTCTTTCCGGTAATATCTTTAACGCCATAAGAGCAAGAACCCCTTGGCTTTTTATAACTTTGCTTGGTGAATTTGTTGCAGTAAATGTTGCAAATCATTTTGACCATACATTATCAGCACTGCCGATTGTTGCAATATTTATGCCTTTGCTGGCCGGACTTGGAGGAAATATCGGTACACAAAGTATTACGCTTATGGTTAGAGGGCTTTCGACTGGACAGGTTACGTTGAGTTCTGCGCTTCACCACATAATAAGAGAAATGTTTGTTGGATTAATTATTGGAAGCATTTTTGGAATTTTGGTTACGCTTGTAACTTTTGGCTGGCAGCATAATATTGAACTCGGCATTGTCGTCGGTGTTGCTATGACAATAAACATGACAATGGCAACCATCATTGGAACATTTACGCCATTTGCTCTTAAATCTATGAATGTTGATCCGGCCGTTGCATCAGGCCCTGTTATCGCAACCACAATTGATGTTGTAGGCTTGGCTGTTTATTTTTCACTGGTTTCAACATTCCTTTTACATGTTATGTAAGAAAAATCATTAAAACATTGTATATTCTTTAAACGAATTTATTATATTATCATTATATAAGAAGTTAAATAAGGGAAAACTAATGAAAAATACAACCAAAATGCCCAGACGTGCAATAAGAAAAGATGATCAAAGCGAATGCTATTTAAGACACGCTTTAAACAGAAAAAATGAGAGTTCAAAATTTTTAAAAGCTGTAACTATATTCACAATTATAATTGTCGGTATTGCTATTTCCGTATTTGTTTTAGCAGATAATCAGGAATTTTTAGAAGAACATTTTGGAAAGGATTCGTTTATAACAAATCTATTTCTAAAACTTTCACAAGATAACGATTCAAAACAAAAAGCTGATTTTTCATTTCCTTTCGGGCTAAAAAGACAGAACGTGCTGCTTCTCGGAGTTGATTCCAACGGAGAAGGCACTGACCCTTTTGAGGGAACCAGGACTGATACAATAATTCTAATGAACGTTGATCCGAAAACTAAATCTATTAATGCCTTATCAATACCAAGAGACAGCAAAGTTTATCTTCCGCAGAACCATGGCATTCAAAAAATTAACGCTGCACACGCAATCGGCGGTATCGGAATGACAATAAAAACTATCGAAGATACTCTTGGTGTTAAAATTGACAGGTATATCATGGTTCATGATGATGCTGTTAAAGAAATTGTTGATGCTTTGGGCGGGGTTGATATTTATGTTGAAAAAAACATGCACTACAATGATTTTTCTGGCAAGCTGTTTATTAATTTAACAAAAGGAGAACATCATTTAGACGGAAAAGAAGTTGTCGGTTATTTGCGTTTCCGACATGATCCTATGGGTGATATAGGAAGAACTCACCGCCAGCAGTGGTTCTTAAGAGGTTTGATGAAAGAGCTTCAAAAACCTGAAACAATTGCCAAATTACCAGAAATTATTACGGTTGCTAACAAATACATAAAAACAAATATGTCTTTTTATGAACTTTCTCAGTATGCAGGGCTTGCAAAGCACTTGGATATGGACAAAATTGAAATTGCAATGCTGCCGGGTGCTCCTAATAAAAAAGGTTATATCAGCTATTGGATTTTAGATCCTGAAAAAACTCAAGAAGTAGTAAACCGGGTTATATACAGACAAAAGACCAATCCTGAAGATATGTCCAATGTGAAAGCCGGTGTTATGTATTCAACTAATAATTCTGATACCGCAAATATCGTTATTGAAGAGCTAAAAACTCAAGGTATAAATATTACCTGCACCGGAAATGTTAATAAAACACATACACAATTTATTGCGCATTCAAAAGATATTTCAAATGATTATTACAATTGGTTAAAGAAAAAGACACCGTCAATACAAGGGTTTCAATTTGTTTATGAACCAACAAACTACTATTGCGGCGAAACTGATTTCACTATTGTAATTGCAAATAAATAAGGAAAAATATGCAAAAAAATAGCATTCAAGAATTCAGAAAGAATTTCTACTATTATTATCACAAAAACGTTATGCCGACGCTTTTACAATTTGAAAAGGAACGAAAACAATGGATATTAATTTATAGATTTCTTTCTTTTTTTATTCTTTCCGCTGCAATTATATCCGGAATTTATCTATATACGCTTTTAGGACGTTTATCATTGGGCTTAATTGTTTTGCTTATGGCATTAATAATTATTTATTTTTCCAGAAAAACATTTAAAAAGAAGTTCGAAAGCAAAGTAAAACCTCTAATAATGGAGAGCCTTATGAAAGCTTTTGGGAATTTTCATTGGACTGAAAAACCGCTGATTAAGTCATCAGAGTTATTCAATGCAAAAATCTTCGGCAAATTTACAAAAAGAAATGATGACGATAACTTCTACGGCAAATACAACGATGTTGACATTGTAATAAACGAGATGGCTCTTTACGAATATAAAGACATCAGCGCTAAATACCGAAACATCTATAAAGAAGGCGAAGAGCTTTTTAACCCCGAATATTATGTAAAATCTGAAATGCGAAAAAAATATGTCCAAACTTTTTATGGAATAGTCTTAAAAGTTCCTATGAATAAAAACTTCACAGGTGAAACCTTTGTTGGCAGCGAAGAATTGATTAATCCAGAAAAACATGATCTTGAACAAGTTCAACTTGAAGATGTTGAATTTAATAAAATATTTTCATCTTTTTCAACAAATCAAGTTGAAGCCCGCTACATATTAACAGCAAGCTTTATGGAGCGTTTGAAAGAAATATCTAAAGAATTCAAGACAAAATCAATATTTGCATATCAAACAGTTAGTGCTGCATTTCTGAATAACACGGCTTACATTGCAATAAGCAGCGCAGGACGTGATATGTTCTCAATTTGTGATTTTTCAAAACCCTTAACCAACGCAGAGCAATACCAAAAACTTTTTAATGACATTATTTCTGTAATTTCTATAATAGATACTCTTAAATTAGACACAAAAACAAATTTATGATATGATAAAGTGAGGAAAGCGAGGTTATATGCTGGATAAGATTGTACAAGGGAAACAATTTGCCGATGCGGCAAGTGGAGGTTATATGAATGGATGGACTATAGCATTAATAGTATTATTAATTCTTTTTTATTTGATTTATGTTGGTCTTATTCAAAAGAAAAACAAGGTTAAGGAAGCCTTTTCAAGTATTGATGTACAACTAAAAAAACGTTACGATTTAATTCCTAACATACTTGTAATTGCAAACAAATTTATGGAGCATGAAAGAGGTTTAATTGAAAGTGTAACAAAACTTCGTGCGCAGGCTGTCAAAATGCCTTCTGATTTAAGCAGCGTAGAAGATAAACTTAAATTGGATAGTGAAATTCAAAAACAAATGGGACAGTTGATGGTTTCTGTTGAAAACTACCCGCAATTAAAATCAGATCAGACTATGATGACCGCAATGCAGACTTACAATGAAGTCGAAGAACATATTGCAGCAGCAAGAAGATTTTATAACTCAGCAGTGCTAGAATTAAATAATGCAGTAGAAATTTTCCCAAGCTCAGTAGTAGCGTTAATAATAAATATAAAGAAAATGCCGTTTTTTGAAATTGAAAATCCAAATGAGCGTGAAAGAGTTGACGCGCAAGCATATTTTAAATAAGATAAAAGAGCGGGCAGTCCCGCTCTTTTTTAATTTTATGTGCCTGTAGTTCAGCTGGCTTAGCGAGGTTTGCCGAGCAGATTTTATTTCCGCTCTATCCGGCTGAGGTATTGACAGTTTAATAACAAGTCTTCATGTGCCTGTAGCTCAGCTGGATAGAGCGTTTCCCTCCGAAGGAAAAGGTCGTGCGTTCGAATCGCATCAGGCACATATTTACCCGCAAAAGTTTTTTTTGTTTGATTAAAAAAAAAGTAAAATGGTGATTTCTTATGATAAATATACACCCTAAACAAAATGCCCCGAGTTTTAATGGCGCATTTCTTGTAACCTACCCCAAAACTGTGCCTGCAATGCGAACAATATTGGAAGAAGTTATTGGAAAAAATCACAAAGATGAAGGATTTAATGAGTTTCATTGAGCAACATAGAAGCAGAAACCGCGCACGGAAAAATTACAAGCTGTATTTAAAAGTCCTGAAGAAATAAAACAATTTAACAAAAATTATAAAATATTCGAGCTAAATAAGGGCTTCGCAGCTCAGCAGGATCTAGTGAGATTTATCTCACGATTTAAATTCTTGCTCTATCGTGCTGAGTGTGATATAATAGATGGGGATACAGGACCATGGCTTCGTAGCTCAGCAGGATAGAGCAGCGGTTTCCTAAACCGAAGATCGCGCGTTCGAATCGCGCCGGGGCCAATTTATTTAAAAGTAGAGGTATAATGCGCTCTAAAAAAAATATCTTAATTTTTGCATCTATCGGCTCAATAATTGCGGTTATTCTTTGCATGCTAATTGCGGTTTTGATGGTTTTTCCCAAAAGATTTCCCGCATTTCCAACCGCAGAAGGTTTTGCTGCATACACTACAACCGGCGGACGCCAAGGCAAAGTTTATCACATAAAAACTCTTGAAGATAATAACGAAGAAGGCTCCTTGAGACATGCTCTTAATCAAAAAGGCCCCAGAACAATAGTTTTTGATGTTGATGGAGTAATTTCTTTAAAATCTCCTTTAATTATAAATCTTCTTAATTAAACATAATAAATCCGTTAGATAAATATCGCTGCTATAATTCCAATTATTACTGAAGTTGATATACCAAATACTAGAACCGGTCCTGCGACAGTAAACATTTTTCCTCCGACTCCCATAACATATCCTTCAGATTTGTATTCTATAGATGGAGAAACGATTGAGTTAGCAAACCCTGTTATTGGTACTAATGAACCAGCACCAGCAAATTTTCCAATTCTGTTAAACACATTCAATGCTGTTAAAATAGCAGAAATTGCGATTAACGAAATCGATACTACAGTCGATGCCATAGTATTATCCATTCCTTTAAACATACAAAAATCTAATATAATTTGACCAATTGAGCAAATTAGTCCTCCAACCCAAAAGGCATTAAAGCAATCCTTTAATATTGGCGAATTGGGTGACTTTTGCTTTACATACTCGTTATATTCTTTATTTGTATTTATCTGTTCCATTCTATTTTCCTCCTTTCGATTGAAAATAATTGCAATTTTTTATTTTCTATCCC
>USGC01000003.1 GCA_900554095.1 uncultured bacterium | reverse complement strand
AACATGAGATACCTCGCCTAAACAGGGCAATAGGTCAGTTGGAAGGTATCAAGAAAATGATTGAAGAACAACGATATTGTCCGGATATTATTGTGCAGCTCAAGGCTGTACGTTCAGCAATAAAACATGTTGAAAGCAATATATTGAAAACACATCTTGAAGAATGTGTTGCTAAGTCTTTTTCTGATTCTGAAATTGCAAAAGAAAAAATTATGGAAATTAAAACTCTGCTTGATAAAATGCAGAGTTAACTTATATATTTTAATTTGTTTTTATGACAGTAACTTTATATTCTTAAAATTGCAAATTTGCTCATTTATTTAATATTTCAAATTTATGTTGCCCAAAATAATCAAACCATGTGGAACAAATAATCAAACCATGTGTCCTTTTACAAGAATAATTTGAATTAAAAACTTATAACAAAATTCGTGAAATTGAATAAGTAATGTAACAATTTAAAATAACCACCCCATACAGCCCCTCTCATTGTCTCATGTTGTTTCTTGGTCGTGTAAATAAGTTTTCGGCTGTGAAATTTTTCTCGGTGCTAATAACCGAAACCAAAATAATTTCAAATGAGAGCATTTCTCGGCGAATGATGAAATGTTTACAGGCGGAGAGGTATAAAGAGTTATCTCTAAACATATTAAACCAAATATCTATGCTATAATTAAGGCATGAAATTTATAGACAAAGATATTTCAAAAATTACAGAAAATATCAGTGTTGATAGGTTATCCTCGTACAAATATGATGATAATGACAGTATAGACTTGATTTTAAGCAGATATATTTATAATGTTCAGGTTTCTGAAAGTTTTTATCCTGTTATTGCAGCTTTGGAAGTAGCTTTAAGAAACAGATTATATAATGCTGTTGCGATTTTAAAAGGCGAAAATTGGTTATTGGAAGAAATAAATAATCAAAATATTCTTTCAGAGAATGAAAGAAATATTTTATTAGAAGCATATAAAAAGTTAAAAAGAAAGCATAGTACACCATCAACGGGTGCAATAATTGCGGAGTTAACTTTTGGCTTTTGGGTAAATCTTTGTAAGAAATCATATAAAAACAGTTTATGGGATAAGCAGAATTTCTTCAGTAATGTATTTCCCGATTTTGACAATTACTTCAATAGTCCAACTTGGGATAAAACAAAAGTAATGTTTCCTGAATTAAAAGAAATTTTAAGATTAAGAAACCGCATATTTCACCATGAAATAATAATAAATAATAAAAATGGTATTGAAAATTGCTACGATAAAATGCATAAGGTTTTGTATTCTTTATCAAAAGATTATGCAGAAATATTTGAAACTTCTTTCAGATTTAAAGATGTAATTCTTGCCGGCTCGCATTAAACGGGTCTACCGGCAAGGCTCAACGCCTTGACCGTTCGCCCTCTGCTCGCCGTACGCAAAGCAAAAGCCCTAGCAACTCCACCAAAGTGGTACATCGTCTAGGACTATACACTTATAGTATACACTATTTTGCTAAAAATTTCAACCCTATTTAATAATTATCTTTACTTTATTTAAAAATGCTAGAATAAACCGCATGAGATTTTAATTTTTTTAATAGTTCAATAATTTCTAAATCTTTTTCTTTAAGTGTGAGATTATTAGTAGGGAATTTTGCAATTAATAATATTCTGATAGTCGGTATAGAAACGCCTAATTTTATTAAATCTCTAATCATTGTTAACCATTCAATATCATTTTGACTGAATAATCTTTTCCCATCTTTAGAATGTTTTGTTCTAAAAGGTTTAATTAAACCTTCTTCTTCGTAAGTTCTTAACCTATCACTTGTAATACCTAATAATTTAGCCGCCTGGCTTATTTGGTAAAATGGTTCGTTAGCTTGTATGTGTTGCATAATCTACCTCGTTTTCAATTATAATTCTTTGTTAATTACAATTAAATTTAGGTACTACAAATTATATAATTTAATAATTTATTTACATAATTAAATATAGGTATTATAATTTATATATAATTTTATTTTGCTTGCTATTATTGTGTTTCGAGCAAATGAATTGTATCTGTAAAAATGTAACTTTTTATGAGGTAAGTATGAAATTATCAGCAAAAACATTAGAAAAAATAGGAGAAATTTATGACACAAGAAACAAAAATTAGTATGATTATAGCATTTATTCTAATAGTTGTAGTTTTTGGGAGTTTGCTATCTGCAAGTCACCATAAAAGTACTTTATACACAGAAATCAAAAATGAAATAACAGCAGAGAATTGGAGTTCTGCAAAAAATAAACTTGAAGAACTTGGTAGTTACAAAGATAGCGAAATACTGCTGCAAGATGTAAACTATCATTATTACATAAATCTTGGTGACAAAAATTTTGAACAAAAAGACTACAAATCAGCATTAGGTTTTTATAAAAAAGCAAATGAAAATAACAATAAAGATAAATCTCTAAATGAAAAAATTAAAAATACGGAATCTGTTATGGTCTAAAACAACATTTTTAAACCGTTTGAAATGTATTTGTTTAGGGTTAATTTTTTAATTTCCCAATAAATATTTGCGGAAGTCTTTACAATCAAACATCAATATCCAATAATGAAAAGTCCAAAGGAGGTAAAAATGGAAGAAGAAAAGAAAGTTCAAAATATTGCTTACATCAGAGTAAGTACAGAAGAACAAAACTACGAAAGCCAAATGGAAGCAATGAAAGATTTAGAATTTGCCAAAGTTTTTACAGAAAAACGAAGTGCCAAAGACACCAACCGCCCAGAACTCCAAAATATGCTTGATTATGTTAGAGAGGGCGACACGGTTTACGTCAAAGATTTTTCAAGACTTGCAAGAAGTACAAAAGATTTACTCAATATCATTGATATTCTTGAAATTAAAAAAGTAAAACTCATAAGTATAAAAGAAAAACTTGATACAAGCACGCCTGCAGGTAAACTTATGGTTACAATGCTTGGTGCAATTTATGAATTTGAGCGAGCAAATCTTTTAGAAAGACAAAAAGACGGTATAGCAGTTGCGAAAAAAGAAGGCAAATATAAGGGTAGAAAGAAAAATTCAAAAGCCTGATAATTGGCAAGAAGTTTATAGCGATTGGTCTTGCCGCAAAATCACTGCTAAAAAGGCTTGCGAATTGTTGAAGTTGAAAACAAATACTTTTTACAATTTTGTGAAAGCAGAAAAGGAGGTCGCATAATGGCAAAAAGAAGAAGTAACGGCGAAGGCTGTATTTATAAAGACACTCGTAGCGGAAAATGGAAGGGTAAATTTGAAATAGGTTACGATGCAAAAGGTAATCGCAAATTCAAATCTTGTACTGGTAATTCAGAACGGGAAGTAAGATTATTACTAAAAGACTTAATACAAAAACATCATGCCAGCATTGATATTAGTTCAAAGAGTATCAAGGTAGGGGAATATTTCGACAAATGGTTTTATAACAATGTAATATATGATTTAAGAGAATCAACAAGTCAAAGTTATGAAATGATTATCAGAAGGCATATAAAACCATTTCTTGGGGATATTACTTTTGCAAACTTAAGTAGTGATGACATCAAATAATTTTATAGATTTCTTTACAATGACGGCAAGTTAAACGGTAAAGCCGGATTATCTAATAAAACTGTAGAAAATATCCATTTAGTCATAAGCAGTTGTATAAATTACGCATTAAAAAGAGGGGAGCTTATTCGAAATCCATTATTAACAGTAAAATTAAAACGTGAAGGTAAAAAAGAAGTTGAAGTATTTACAAGAGAAGAACAAAAAAAGATTATAGACGAATGCCCAAATCATTATTACGGTATGGCGATTAAGTTTGATTTTTATACAGGCTTAAGGGCGGGTGAGTTGTTAGGTTTAACATGGGATTGTGTAGATTTTTATAAAAATACAGTAAGAATAAATAAGCAAGTACAAAGGAATAAGAATTTCAGTAGAAACGCCCAAACTAAAACGGTTTTAGGCTTTGTTTATAATACAAAAACTGAAACATTAAACAGAGTAATAAAAGTTATGCAACCATTGATGAATGATTTAACGGAATATAAATTGCGACAAGATACTATAAAACGGAAACTCAGGCAAGATTATTATACTAAGCTAAATTTAGTATTTCCTAGACAAGACGGATATTTTACAGATACAGGAACATTTTTAGACGCATTCAGCAGAATACAAGATAAATTAGAAATCAAACACAGGAATGTCCACGCAATGAGACATACTTTTGCAACAAGAGCCCTAGAAAGCGGAATAAAACCAATAGTAGTATCAAGATTACTTAGACATGCAAGTATTCAAATAACTTTGGACATCTACGGGCATGTAATCCCTGATTTTGCAGAGCAAGAATTGGAGAAAATGGAGGAGATATATCAATAAAATATAAAGAAATATTGAGTATTTGTATTACTACATATAGATGATATAATAATTTTGGAGTATTGAAAGTTAGACTTTTGCCGTTATTTAAATTATGTACTTTTATATTGTAAAGGATAAGAATGTCATATAAATATAATGAAACAAGCGAAGAACTAAATTGTGGAGGCTACGACTTTTCAATATGTGATGATTATCACTACATAAAAATAGGTGCAACGAATGTTTCTCAATTAAAAAGAGCTGGAATACTTCCTTCAAAAAATTATAATGGTTATTCTAAAAATAAACCTGATGGACTCGTATTAAAGGGAAAAAATTCAGTAAAAATTCTAGTTGAATATAAAAAAACTGGAGAAATAAAAGATGAATCGGAAGCAAAAGAAATCCTTTCTTCTTGGTATTTCAAATTGGCAAAAATTCTAAAATGTAATATTCTTTGCGCTTCTGATGGAACAAATTATTATTGGTTTGATTCAAATGAAAATATTATAAAAAATACTAATGGAGATTTCATAAAGGAAAGTTTATACATCAAAGACATAACTAATAAAACAATATCTAAGGAAATTGGTTCAAAAATAGCGCAATTAATAGAAAAATTTGAAGCCATAGACGAAAATGCTGTTATTATGCCAGAAAAAGTTTTAAATCCTCAAAATTTAGCAAATAAAGTATGGCAAAAAATATGGATTAATACAGGCAAAGAACCTGAAAAATGTCTTTATAATGTTGTTGAAATTTTTATATTTAAATTTTTATCAGATTTGGGTATTTTAGAAGGCACGTTGAGTTTCTCGCATATTTATGACCTTAGTATTAAAAATCCTAGATTAGCACTACAATCATATGCAAATCCGATACGAACAATAATAAAAAAAGAAAAATTTCCACCTAGTGATATTGATGGTACAACTATTTTTAATGGTACAATCTTTGTAAATGAAACTGGCAATCCAAATTTATCACAAGCGGATTTATTTGCAGAAGTACTTAAAGAATTTGCAAATTATGAAAATGAATTTGGTTCATTTAAAAATATAGATAAACAGTTTAAAACTAAGCTTTATGAAAGTTTCTTAAGACAGTCAGCCGGTATCTCTGCATTAGGACAATACTTTACACCAAGAAATGTTGTAGTTTCGATAATAAATATGATTAATCCAAATGAGATTCCTGAAACTGCCAAAATATGCGATCCATTTTGTGGTGTAGGTGGTTTTATTTTAGAATTACTCAATCAAATTCCAAAGTTAAAAGAAAATTATATCCCAATAAATGGAAAAATAACTCCAAACATAGAACTTATTGGTTATGATAAAGGAACTGATGAAAAAGATGATGAAAGAACAATCATATTAGCAAAGGCAAATATGTTAATTTACTTTGCTGATTTAATTAAAGAATATAAGGATGATGTAGCAGAGTATTCTAAATCAGTATTTAATAAAGTTTTTCATTTACTTAAAACTAATAATTTAGGTACATTTGCAAAGGATATTCATAAAGACTATTTTGATTTAATTTTAACAAATCCCCCATATGTTACAAACGGTGTATCATCTATAAAAAAAGCTATTATTGATCAAGGTTTAGAAGGCTTGTATCCTTCAATGGGAAATGGACTAGAAGGTTTAGCTTTAGAATGGATTATACATTCTTTAAAACCGAATGGACAAGCTTTCGTTGTAGTTCCTGATGGAGTTTTATGTAGACAAGGTGACCAAATGCTAAGAAATACTATCTTGGATAAATGTGTCCTTAATGCTGTCATATCTTTACCCACAAGAACTTTTTTTGCAACACCTAAAAAAACCTATATACTTGCTCTAAAGAAAAAAGGAACATCTAATATGCAGAATACTCCTGTTTTTACATATTTAGTCTCAGAAATTGGTGAAACTAGGGATGCAAAAAGAATTGAAATTGACGAAAATGATTTAGTGGAAATGTCTAAATTATATCGACAATTTATAACTTTACCAAATGAATTTTCTAATAAAAACATAAGATGTAAAATTCAACCAATTGAAAGATTTAAAAATAAAAACTGGCTAGTAGATTGTGACTGGACAGATGAAGATAAAAAAGCATTAGGTATTAAGGACGAATCAACTGAAATGAGTGAAGAAGATTTTTATTTAACATTGCAAGATATAACTTCTTCAATTAACAAAATTTTAGCAGGTGAAACTAATGCTAAGTAAAGAAATATGTCTTGATGAAATTTTTGATTTTCCATCTATAAATTCAGGAATTACTGAAAAATTTATTGCTAGGAATAAAGGGGATATTCCTGTTTATGGTAGTAAAAAAGACGGTTCTCCTATTGGGTTTATAAGAGATGATTTAAAAAATAAAAAATATTTTTCAAATTGTTTAACTTGGAATAGAAACGGTTCTGTTGGATATACATTTTATAGGCAAACAAAATTTATGACAACGGATGATTGTAGACCTTTAGTTTTAAAAGAAAAATATAAAAATCTTTTAGATTATAATTTTTTAAGATATGAAGTTCAAAAAGTAATTTTTGCTAGTGGATTTGCTTGGGATAATAAAGCTGGAAAAGAAAAGATAAAATTGTTGTATATAACAATTCCTATTGATAAATATGGCAAATATGATTTAAATAACCAAAAAGAAATTGCAAGACAGTATGCAAAAATAGAAAATATAAAAAAAGAACTAAATATATATAAAGAACGTTTACAAAAATCAAAAATTAATATTTATGATAAAAATATACCTTATCAGGAAGTTGAATTAACCTCCTTGTTTGATTTATACAAAGGAAATGCTAAATATACCACAAAATATATATTGAATCATAAAGGCACCTTTCCGGTTTTTTCAGGTGCAACTTTAGACAACGGATTAATTGGAAATATTAATACATATGATTATGACTTTAGCAATGAAAAAGTATTAACTTGGACTACTGATGGAGTATATGCTGGAACTGTATTTGTAAGGCAAGGAAAATTTAGTTTGAATACACATTGCGGTTTATTGGTACTAAAGGATAGTATTAAAAAGCTTGATATAGATTATTTATCTTATATTTTAAATTTAATTTTACCAAATTATGCAGTTGGAGACCAAAATAAAAGAGTGACTATTGCAATCATGAAAACGGTTTTGATACCAATCCCTATAGATAGTAATAATGAATTTGATTTGGAAGTTCAAAAACAAATTTCACAAAAGAGTATTAATTTAACAAAAATAAAAAAACATGTTTTAGATAAATTAAAACAAGTATTGGACACTCAAATAAAAATCCAAAGCAGTTAAATAAACAACACATTCTGCAACACATGAGTTTAACAAATTATAATCAACCTAGTAAAACAAGATAAATTCTCATAAAAATTAGTGCCAAGTCGTGGCAAATCGTGAAAATTCGTTTGGGGTTGGGTTACCCTAGGCTGTCCTCATAACCCGAAGGTCGTTGGTTCAAATCCAGCTCCCGCAACCAATTTCAGAGGATGTGATTATTTTTATGACCATTATTTGTCCGTTTTATAAAATGAATTACATCCTTTTATTTTGAATTAATATATTTTTACGTTTAGTTTAAGAAAATGTATTTTTATGATTGATTTGATTATGGCAGGTGATGAGATTATTTTGGGCAATCGGTCCAGTGAGGGCGTTAGAAGAATAGGAAGTAATCAAGCCAAGTAAAAATCAAAAAGGACGAAAAGGGACATTTTGCGGACTTGAAATTGGCAAATTTTATTGTTGGGCAAGTATATACAACCTGTAGGCTGGTTTTGAGAACTTTGTTTAAATGAGGTATAGTTTGATACTATCCCAGACAGCAACCCTTACTTTGTTGGATTGTCCCGAACTATTGAAGTGATAAATATTATCTACACTAAAGCTATTATTGTCGACCTTTATAATACCAACAAAGGTTACTTTCACCTGTTGGGGAGTTGGCTTTACAACTAGATAATGGGTCAAGAGCTTCTCTAGGAATTTCAGTACCTTTTACTTTGTATGGATAATTTACTCCACCGTATAGTGAGATATTTACAAATGGAGTCCAGAAGCTTCCTTTATACATAGTTACCATCTATACTTATTAAACCTGTTGGTCTATATATTGTAGTAAGATGTTTATATGTCTTTATGTTTAAATTATCAGTTTCATCAATGAATTTCTTTAAAACAATGTCATTTTTTTTTATAACTTTATTCAAGCCTAATTCATCAGAATATTTGTAAGTCTTTTCAAAGATAGTTTCAGTACCTTTTGTTTTAGTTGATTTTGTAATACTCCGTCTAGGTATTCCATTACAACCTTAGAACCGTCTTTCCCTTCACTAACAATTTTACCAGTATAATTATACTGCTTTACCTTTGTTGAAGTTACCAACTTCTTTGAAAGCATTTACCGCCCATTCTTTTATTTCTTCCACTGGTTTGCTAATGGTTGTTTCAGGAGTTGGAATTGGATTGTTTTTATGTTTAATTCTACCGCTTGTTGCTGTATAAATAACATAAGAAGCTAGCGCAATTAAGCCTACTCCTATAACTCCAGCAGCAATCTTAACACCAGGAAAAAGTACTTTGTTCTCTTCAGCTGTCGGTTTTGTATTACTGCTTACAACTTGTGGAGCAGTTATTGGCATATTAAACTTTTAAGCAATACTTAACATCATACATATTTATGCACTAATTTTGTAACCTATATATACTAAGTCATCATAATAATAATTTTTGTTAAAGGCAAGTATGCAGAACTTAGGACTCAAACTTTTTAAATAGCTTTTGTATTTTTACATTTTCATGCCATAATCAGTTTATGGATAATAAAAAATATAATTACATAAAATGTGATACTCCTGAGCATATCAATTTTCATACAAAAGCAGAAAAATTATTTAAAGAATACAATTCTTTGGATTATGAAAATACTGCAAGAAAAAGAGAAATTCTTGAAGATTTGTTTGGTTCTATTGGTAAAAACGTTTCTGTTGGGACAAACTTCTATTGTGATACAGGGAAGAATATTTTTATTGGTGATGATGTAATAGTAGGTCCTAATACTACTTTTATTGATAATGAAAAAATAATAATAGGTTCTTGCGTTCTACTTGCTCCAAACTTACAAATATACACTTCTCATCATCCAATATTACCAGAGAATAGATATATTTTAGATAGAAATGAAACGGACACTATGTATTTTAGAACGGGTGCTAACCCTGTTGAAATCAAATACGGTGTTTGGATTGGCGGTGGGGTAATAATTTTACCGGGGGTTACGATCGGAAAAAATAGTATAATCGGAGCAGGAAGTGTTGTAAGTCGTTCTATCCCCGATAACTGTGTAGCTGTTGGTAATCCTTGCAAACCGATTAAATTTTTTGAGGATATAAGAAAGGTTAACAACAAATAAATAAGGAATAATTTATCCTTGCTTTTTGAGCGGCTTCTTTACATTTCAGATGATATACCTTCCAAATCCTGTTTTACTTGCGTTTGTGTTTTCATCCGATAATGGATAGATTGAACAAATAAAAAATAGAATTATTGTTTAAATCTTGCTCTATCCTCTAACTGATATTTCTTGTATAAGTTTAGCTTTTAGAATAAATTATCATACTTAAATAATGCTTTTAAAGATTATTTTTGCCTGATTTATTGACATTTTGTTTTGAGGGCTTTTTTCCAGGTGTAAAGGAAGTAAATTCCAAGAACAAAATACGTTGACCACATTATTATTGTTGCAAAACAATTTGAGCCTTGCAGGTACGCTTCTATCCACATTATGACAGACAAGCCGTTTACAACTGTCCATATGTACCACTGTTCTATACAACGTTTTATTGTCAAAAGCAGTCCAATTACTGAAAAAATTGTTGTTATTGAATCTATATAAGGATTTGCGTCTCCGGTTCTAATCAAAATATATGAAAATATTCCTGAAAATCCGACGGCTGCTATGAAATAAATTATTCGCTCTTTTGTGCTTAAAGAGGTTTTTATTATTTCATGCGTGTCTTTTTGGAGGTGCTTTTTCCATTTAAAAATTCCTATTATCTGCATTGGAAAATAATAAAGCATATATAGCATCAAGTTGCCAAAAAGATGGTTTTTATACGACAAATATGCATAACATAAAGTTCCGCAAAGGCCAAAAATGTAGCAAGAAATTTTTCCCTTGCCCGCAAGTATTGTATAACTTATTCCGCATATAGCTGAAATTAGCGCAATTTTGTCATCTTTTATGAAATATGAAATTAGAATAATCAAAAATATTTCTAATGGAAAGATTATCTTTTCAAATCTTCCAAAGCCGCTCAATTCTGATTTTATAAATTCTTTTATTTTCATTACATATATTATAGAATAAAAGTTTTTTTATGAAACATTTTACTTTTTGCTTTGTGTGTTGTCTACTATAAATAGGCAGGGATTTATGCAAGTAAAAAAACTTAGTCGAAATAATACTAATTTTACCGGAATATACAATAATAAAACAATTTTAAAAGGCCTCGAAAAGATTTCGGAGCACGGAACCTCTTTTTCTGCCGGTACAGCATTTGTGCTTTCATCGACCCTGAGACCCCTTGCAATTCTGTCTACGCCGGATACGGAAAAAGAAAACAAACAATACGCATGTGCAAATTCCATCTGCTCAGGCGCTGTAAAGTTTGCGATTGTTGAAACAGTCGCATTACCAGTGGAAAAGGCTGTTAAAAATATTGATGAAAATCCGCAAAAATTCCTTAACACTCAAACTATTAAAAACTTTAACTCTACAAAAGGAAAATTATCTGGTTCTAAAAGTTACAAACTCGCCTCTCAAATTATTAAATTAAGTACAGGCTTCTTTACTGCAATCCCAAAATCTATGATTACAATTGCTTTAATTCCTATACTTATGGACAAATTATTTTCAGTGAAGCCTAAGCCTGATACTGAAAAGAACACGTCTAATTTTAAGAAAAAAAACAAGCCAATCCCTTTCACAGGTCAGCTAGACACTAAAATCGCGCAAGGTTTAGGAAAAATTTTTGATAATCTGAATTTTCAAAATTTTGTTAAAAAACACAAAAACAAAGATAGTGATATTGCAAAGCACATGACCGCGGCTACAGATATTTTGCTTACGTCCTCTTTTGCATTTCAGACAAGCCGTAGCAATAAAATAAAGGAAAATAGAAAAAAAGCCCTTATTTATAACAATGTAATATCCACTGTAATTACATTAGCCGGAGGTTACGGGCTCGACAAAATAGCAAAAAACAAATCTGCGAAATTCATCGAAAAATTCTCACAAATTAACAAACATGATCCAAAACTCCATAAATACATTGAAGGAATTAATATTGTAAGGCCTGCACTGATTTTCGCCGGGATATACTACCTAATTCTACCAATAATTTCAACTTACATAGCTGAAAAAACTGACAAATTTATTAATAAAAATTAAAAATGTTAATTTAGCGTTTTTGTTATAAGATTGTTCCATGGATAACACTATTTTCAACAGCGTAATTCAAAATTACAAAAATCTAAAAAGCGTTCAAGCTATAGCGCTTGGCGGGTCTTCTGCGGCTAAAACACACGACAGCAGCTCTGATTTAGACGTTTATGTTTTCACAAAAGAAAGTATACCCGTTAAAACACGCGAAAATTTTATCAAAAAGATTTCATCTAATTACGAAGTTGGAGGTGAATACTTTGGCTTAGGCGACGAGTTTTTTGTGAATAAACTAAACAAGCAGTTAGATGTAATGTATTGGGATAAAAATTGGTTTTCAAATATAGTTGAAAATATCTGGGTAAAACATTATCCCTCCAATGGCTACACAACAAGCTTTTTATACACTCTGCAAAACTTTAACATCCTTCATGACAAGGATAACTGGCTGAAAAAATTACAGGAAAAAATTTCTTCGCCTTACCCTAAAGCTTTGAAAGATAATATTATTACAAGAAATATGATGCTTTTGAAAGACAAACCTTTTGCTTCTTATTACGAGCAAATCGAAAAGGCAATTAAAAGAAACGACATTGTCAGCATTAACCATAGAATTGCAGCTTTTATGGCAAGCTATTTTGATATACTTTTTGCAGCAAATGAACTTCTTCATCCCGGAGAAAAAAGGCTTATAAAATACGCAAAAGATAATTGCAAAAAACTTCCGCAAAATTTTGAAAAAGATATTGCCAATCTTCTTAAACAGCCAAATTCTGATACATTAAACATACTTGACAGCTTGGTTAAGAACATTAAAAAGATTATTTAAGTATAAGGGCATCTGGCAATAACATTTGCACCATGAGAATCCAGCCCGCCTGTACACAAAAGCCCACATTCTTCAGCCGCTTTATTAATACTGTCAAGCTTTGCAAACATAGCAGCTCCCTCATATGAGCCATAATATTTCTCATAATATTTAGCTTTTTCTGCTCCGGCTTTTTTAAAACTCTCAAACAGATTTCTGTAAAAATCAACCATTGGTCTGTCAATATTATCAGAAAAAATCCGCGCAGGATGCGCAATACTCATAAGACCATAATCCAAATCTTTTACAAAACTTACGGTATCATCAAATTGAGCAAATGCAGGTTGGATATTCTGCATTGAAGGAGCAGCTATTAAACACAACTCTCTGGCTTTCAGTGCAAGGTTTTTAATATCTTCCGGCAAATCCGCTGATTTGTGTGTATAGTTTTCAAAACCTTTTTTATATGACTCAATAAAATCGAATTTACCACGGAATAAGCTTTTATTTAAACGTATTGGCTTTTCAATATTGTATTCATGCTCATTGAGGCCCAGCGTTTTCATCATATAAGTAAAAAGTATTTTAGCCCCTGTATACTTTCTCAAAGGCGGGCAGACATCGTCCTGGCCTTTTAAAATCATTTCATGAATACATCCAGCCTCTTGCAGCGAAAATCTAATACCTAAACTTTCTAGTGCCTCATCTAAAGACGAATTCAAATAATCAATAGTTTTACAAGTGAGTTTAAGTTTTTCTTCTGATTTAAATTTTAAAAAGGAATTTAATTTGTCATCAAAAGGATTTATGCAATAAACAAGCAGGTGAATAGATACAGGTTTAAGCTGCTTTCCAAAACGGGTTCCAACGGTTGAAATTTCTACCCCTAAAGAAAGTTTTAGATTTTTGAATTTGTCAGGATTATCATAGATGATTTTGACAGCTTTTTGGCATCCTGCGGTTGTGTCATGGTCTGTTAAGGCCAGCACAAAAGGTTTTCCTGTTTTTTTGAAATTTATATCAGCAATTTTTGCGGCATGGTGCAAAAGGCGCTCAACAGAAGCTTTTCCATCAGAATTATCTGAATGGACATGAAGATTTACGCAAAAATCCCCTGATTTCAAATTGCAATAATCGTAAGAATCCAAAGCATTTTCATTTTTCAACTCTCCCGGTTTAAAATCATCAACACAAAATTTTGAAATTATATCACTGAATTCAAAAGGCCCTGCAATAGTCGAAAGCCTTTTCACCTCTTGCAAAGGCAAGGCTAAACTGGAGAGCAAAACGTTTTTATAATTCAAGTCAATATCGTCCATAATACTATTCTACAACAAAATCAACGCATTTAAATATACATATAATTAAAAAAAATTAATCAATTTACTATTGATTTTTTTAATTCCGGAGCTATAATTAAAGAATGAATATCGGTAAAAAAGGAAATATCATTAATCAACTTCCTACGATTTTTAGGATAGAAAATGACGTGAACGAAAAAAGAGTTCATGAATTAAACCGCTATCCGGTTTTTGACGGCGATGTTTTATACGTCATGGAAAGAGAGCTCCGCACTGCTGACAACTTTTCTTTAAATTTTGCACTACAACTTGCAAAAAAATATAAAAAGAATTTGAAAATCGTTCACCCCTACAAAAAAATACAAAACATTGATAAAAAAAATTTTTACGATAACGAGCTTGAAATTCTTAAACAAGATATGAAAAAGTCAAAACTGAGTTTTCGTGTTCTGTATAGAAATATAAAGGTTTCTATGCAAAAAGTGGAGCCCGGTATTGTTGTAATTGACTTTGACCCATTAAGAGCCGACAACTTTTATGATTTCTTTACCTGCAAGATTTTTGAAGTTGATTCGCATAATATTGTGCCGGCGCGCTACATCTCGGATAAACAAGAATACAGCGCCCTTCAGATGCGTACTCTCATTTATGACACGATATACGAATTCTTTACCGAACTCCCTTACACGCTAAAATCCAATTCAAAAGGACTTGGTGTGCTTAAAGATTTCATAGAAAACAATTTAAACTGTTATGCGCTTGAGAAAAATAATCCGGAAAAACAATGCACCTCAAATCTTTCAAGATATATAACTTTTGGCTTTGTTTCTTCTCAAAGAATCGCGCTTGAAGTTTACAAAAGCCTGCAATCGCACGAAAATATAGAGGCTTTCCTGGAAGAACTTATTGTCCGTAAAGAACTTGCTGATAATTATTGCTTGTATAATAAAAATTACAAAAGCATAAAAGGTGCCCCAGATTGGGCTGTAACCTCGCTTAATGAGCATATAAATGATTTTCGTTTTATTCAATATTCGCCTAAAGAGCTTGAATTTGCCAAAACCAAGGATATTATTTGGAATGCAGCACAAAAAGAACTTACGCAAACCGGAAAAATTCACGGCTACATAAGAATGTATTGGGCAAAAAAACTTTTAGAATGGACTGAAACACCTCAGGAAGCTCTGGATATAGCAATTTATTTAAATGACAAGTACGCTTTTGATGCCCCCTCACCTAACGGATACGTTGGAATTTTGTGGGCAATCGCAGGTTTGCATGACCGTCCTTTTACTGACCGCCCTATCAGTGGAAAAATCCGTATGATGAGTTATCAAAAGCTTATACCACGCCTATCCGGCGGAAATTACTTATCTGGTTTTAGTAACCTCAGATGAACGTAAATATTCTTTTTCCTTAACGCCTTTTACGCCAACACTGCCGTCCGGAGATACGTAAATCGCAAACTGATCAGGCTCATCGCAGCTAGTAGTATTGTATTCGCAATTAGGCTCTTTGCTTCCGTTAACATCCACCTTAATCTTTGCATCCGCAGCAAAAGCTGTTTCCGGCATATACCACTGAATACTGTCGCTTGTTGTAAAAGCTACGTTGTCAGCACCACATTGTATGGCATCGTCGGTCTCTATTGTGTTAAGCTTTAAAGCAAACAGCTTACAGAATTTTGTATTTCCACTATAACTAGTATCGTTTACCGTAACAGACGTTGTGTTATCCAAGCCCTCTGTGCCGTTTGCTAATGGGTAAAGTCTATCATCATTTACTAATTCGGTTACAATGTTTTCAACAGTTGTGTATGCTTTTTTGAATAAAACCTTGTTTTTATCAGGCTTGTTCTGTATAAGAGCCGGAAGCAAAATTGATGCAATAATCCCGACCAGTACAAGTGTTATTAATACTTCTGATAAAGTAAATGCGTATTTAAAATCTTTTACCATATTTCTCATCCTCTTTTAAAAACTATGTTAGCACATGTATTACCAAAATAACTCAACTAATCGCTGTATGTTATATAATTTAATATTCCCCTTTTATAAGATTTCAATCACATTAAAAAATTATTTAAATAAAACTTAACCTGAAGCCTGCCTGAATTTACCATCCATCTTGACATTTCACCCCAAAATATGTTATAATAGTAATTGAATACGCAATTAGGAGCGGAATTATGCTGAGATTTAATAAAGCCGTAACTTTAGCTGAAATGATGATTGTTTTTGTTATAATTGGCGTAATTGCTACGGTCGGACTTTCTACTGTTAAACCTTATGAAAAAACTTTTAAATACCTTTATGTCAGAATTTTTAATGCACTTGAAACTGCATCCTATAACGGCATGATGGACAGAACTAATTTCCCTCAGACAACAGCGGAATTTTGTAAAATGATTGCTAACGAAAAAGGTAATACACAAGCGCAAGGGTATATAAATGTTTCATATCTAAATTGCGACGCCCCTGATGTTTCAGCAAGCAATCCAAATTTCAACGAACAAAATTTAAAAATGGTTGCCACCAACGGTATGCGCTTTTGGATAGCCTCTAACGGCGGCGCTCCATATGTACTTTCTACAGCTAAACAGGACGTTAAATATTACATTGTATTTGTTGATATCAACGGTACAAAAGGGCCTAACAGCACTGAATGGGTTGAAAACGGCAAGTTAGCAGACATAGTTTGTTTAATTGTAACTGATAATTCAATTGTTATTCCGATAGGACCTCCTGAAATTGATACGAGATATATGTTAGCATCAGCGATTTACCCGCCTAACGACGAGAACGATCCTGAAGGCAACCGTTCAGCACCAACATCATATTATCAGGCAAAACTTTTAGCTTGGGGAAACAGTGTAGCTGTTGAAGAAGTTCGGTCATTAAATTTTGCGCTCACCAGCACCTTTGGAGCTAACAGTCCATTCCTGGTTCAATACCCGCCTGTGGATGGTACAAACATAAAAGGGGTTCATACAGAAATGAACGGGGATGTTAATATGGGTTGTACAGAAGAAAACGGCGTTATATCTCCCTGTTATGTAAAAATTGAAGAATATAATTAGAAGATAAAATTTAACCACCAAAAAGTGAGCCTCTCAAAAAGAAAAAGAAGCTCACTTTTTTGTATAGCTTTTTTTAATTAAGTAAGTTTTTTCAATAGCTTTCTAAGTTCAGCAACTTTTTGTTCTCGAATTTCAAGATCTTGAGTTTCAACTGCTACTTCAAAACACTTATTAATCTGCGCTGCGATAACTTTTGCATTAGCTGAATTCAATACTGCAGATGCTGAAAGGATTTGAGCATTAATAGTTGATGGTTTTCTATTACGCTTAACCATCTTAATAATACCCTCAATCTGCCCTTTTGCAGTATTTAGCAAAGTGATAATCTCTTTTTTGTCTATCATTTTTTCTGGCATATTTTCTAACTCCTGATTAATTTTATTATCATGCTAACTTTATTAGGATATTTTGTCAATAGGCTAAATGAATTAGATGTCATCATGAAAGTCCATGTAATCCTTTCCGCCCACGGCTTTATAGAGGTTTATAGAGGATATCAGACAGTTTATTTTATTGGATATTTCAGCTTTTTCGCTTAACAAAACTTCTTCTTTTGCCTTTAAATTATCAAGATTTGACTTGGCGCCAATGTTAAGTTTTTTTACAGATAATTCATATTTTTCCTTTTCCATAAGATAGCGCTCAACACTTTTTTTATAATTTTCCCTTGCTATTTTTGCTGCTGTCAGGTTATCGTTTAATTCTTGAAGTGAAGTTAGAATAACTTTTTCATACATTTGTGAAGCTTTTTCATATTCTAACTTTTTAAATCTAAGATGCGCCATTTTAGCCCCGCCTGTGAACAAATCTAAAGAGGGCATGACGCCTAGATTTGATAAAAATGTATGAGTGCCGAAAAAGTGTGAAAAATTATTATATGCATTAAAACCAACTTGACCGTAGATTGTAAATTTCGGCAAAAAGTCCCTCCTGGCTGCTTTCACGTCATAACCGACCTTTTTAATATAATCTTCTGTTTTTATTAAATCCGGCCGCTCTGTGATACAATCAGCACGCAAAGCATTTGGAATTTCAGGCAAGGAAAGGTTTTCATAGATACTTCGCTCAATTGTTTTGTTGTTCCTATCGCCAAGAAGCACGAGGAGTTCATTAAAAACCACGTCGTGTTTGTTTTTTAAGTCGTTTAATTCTTCTTCAAAAACAGTAAGCGCCTGTTTTTCATTCAAAATATCTACTTTAGAACAAAGCCCGTTATCGTATTTTATTTGCTGCATTGCTGCTATTTTGCGCTGCAACTCGACTATAGCTGTTTGATTTTTAATAAGTTTATCCAGTTTTATTAAGTTAAAATAATTTGACGCAACAGCTGATGTTAAGGAAATATAAGAGGCTCTCTCATCTTGCTTGATAATATCCATTTGCTTTTGATAGCTTTTGGTAATCATTCTGTTTTCACCCCAAATATCAACCTCATAGGTCATAGTAAGCGGCACTAAAAACCTTGTTTGAGAATAATCAGGAATTAAAACATCGCCAAAACGCGTATCAGCAGAGGTAAATTCCCTTCCTAAATTACCGGACAAGCCCAGATGAGGAAGTTCATTTGCAAAACTTTCCTTTACAGCCTGTTCAGCCTGTTTGGTTCTAAGTGTAGCCATTTTTAAATCCTGATTATTTTTATAAGTCAAAAGGATTAAATTAACTAAATTCTCATCATTATATTTTTTCCACCAGTCAATATTCACATATTCCAACCTGTAATCTTTTGTAACAGCGGTCTTTTTTGCGTATGCTGCCTGAATTTGGCACAGCAAAATAAGGGCTAAAAGTATTTTAAAAATTTTCATATCTTTACATTTCCTTTTTTGTGTTATCATAATAACACAAAGAAAAAATCATGCAAAATGAAATTTTAAAAACTCAAAAAATAGGCCTAAAACTTTCACAAGTTGGCACGCTTTCAAGAATGTTTGCAATACAAACATTTGCCGCTAAAGGTTTTATTATAACCCCGGAACAGTTTACCGTTCTATCGGTTTTGATAGAAAACGACGGGCTTTATCAAAGGCAGATATCTGCAATTACCTTGAAAGACCGCCCAAACATTACACGTATTCTCAATATTCTTGAAAAATTGAACCTCATTAGCCGTGTCAGCGATACAAACAAACGTAAAATATATAAAATTTTCATTACAGAAAAAGGCAAAAAAGTTTACGAAGAAGTTTTACCGGTTATACTTGATATATGGAAAGCGACTTGTGAAGGAATTGACATTAACAGTTTATACTCATGTATCGAAGTAATTGAAAAAATAAAACAAAATCTTAGCAAAAATACAATCTTACAAATATAAAAGAGGGAATTATGGACGAACAAAATACAAATCAAAACCCAGATAACGATAACGAAATTAAACCTATTAATAAAAAGGAAATTGAAAAAAAAGCTAAAGCAAAATTGAAGAAAAAACGCCCTGAATATAAAAAGAAAAGGGTTATTGTTCCAATAATTTCTGCTGTAGTTTTAATATTAATAGGTATTTATTTAGCGGTACATGCGACTTTTTTCCAAAGCACAGACGACGCTTTTGTTGAAGGCCATATAATTCAAGTTGCGCCGAAAGTCGCAGGGCAAATTATTAATCTCTACGTTGACGACAACCAGGAAGTCAAAGAAAATCAGATTATTGCAGAAATTGATCCTAAAGATTACCAGGTTAAACTCGATCAGGCTGAAGCTAAATTGGCAGAAGCCAAAGCCAAGCTCGGCGTAACTGAAAAACAAGTTGATGAAAATTCCTCTAACGTTAACCAAACTCAAGAAGAATTAAATTCAGCTAAATCAAAGTTAGACTTTGCAGAAAAAGATTACCAGCGCTATGCTGCAATGTACAAAGAAGGAATAGTTTCAAAACAAGAATACGACAACAGTTTAAATCAGCTCACAGTCGCACAGGCAAACAACAAAGCCGCTGATGAAAAATCAAAAGCAATGAAAGCAGCTCTGGAATCTTCTAAAGCCCGAATTAAATCCGTAGAAGCAGAAATCCAAAGACTTGAAGCAGAAGTTGAAGAAGCATCTACAAACCTTTCTTATACAAAAATCTACGCCCCTGAAGACGGTACTGTATCTTCAAGAAGTGTCGAAAAAGGGAATTATGTTCAAATTGGCCAGCCGCTTTTATCAATTGTACCTAAAAGAGTTTGGGTAGTTGCAAATTTTAAAGAAATACAGTTAACCAACATGAAACCGGGCCAACGAGTTTGGATTAAAGTTGACACATATCCGCATAAAAGATTTAAAGGAAGTGTTCAGAGCATTCAGCGTGCAACAGGCGCAAAAGCGTCGCTTTTTCCTCCTGAAAACGCTGTAGGAAGTTATGTAAAAATCGTTCAGCGAGTGCCCGTAAAAATTATATTTGAAGAAGATCTTTCTGAATACAATATAGTACCGGGTATGTCAGTAGTGCCTAAAGTTCAAATAAAACCATGAAAGAAGTAGTTGATACAAAGCAATATAAGAAAATAAACCCCTATATAATAGCATTTACCGTACTTTTGCCGGCGTTTTTGGCTTTAGCGGCATCATCAGCGACTAACGTCTGTCAGCCAAACATTGCAGGATACTTTGGAGCAACGCCTTATGAGGCAAATACTGTTGTAACAAGCTATATAATCTCAGGCGGCTTAATGCTTCCTATAACAGGTTTTCTGGTTAAAAATTTTGGCAAAAAGAAGGTTATGCTGTATTCTATTGCACTTTTTTGCATTGGCGCAATCTTTTGCCTTTTAGCTGTAAATCTTCCAATGCTAATCTTAGCAAGAATTGTACAAGGAATAGGAAGCGGCTGTATATTACCGGTTTGTCAAGCTGTTTTATTAGAAAGTTTTGCTATTGAAAAGCGCGGAGTTGCGATGGGGCTTTTCGGAATTGCAGCAATGTTTTCACCTTTAGCGGGCCCGTTTATGGGCGGGTATTTGACAGATAACCTTTCGTGGCAATGGGTTTTTATCATAAATATTCCTCTGTGTATTCTCTCGCTTTTGTTAGTAAAAATATTACTGCCGGAAAGCGAAATTGTCAGAGAAAAATACAACAAACGCTTTGATTATGCCGGATACATTTCGGTTGTTGTAGCAATGGCGTGTTTACAAATTGTTCTGGACAAAGGGGAGCAGTTTAACTGGTTTGACACGCCTTGGATTTGTATCTTAACAGGAATTTGTATTTTTTCATTTATATTTTTCATTGTGTGGGAATTGGAATACAAATATCCGCTAGTTGACATTAGAATTTTTAAAGACAGAAACTACTTTTTCGGGACATTTGTAAGTTCGTTTTTGAATATAATGCTTTATTCAACACTTCTTTTGGTTCCAATGTTTTCACAAAACTTGCTGGGCTACAGCCCATCTGCATCAGGTTTAGCAATGTTTCCAAGAGCAATAGCGTGCTTTGTCGGACTAATTATAGTCGGAGAAGTTTCAAGATACGTTGAAAACAGGGTTTTAACAATTATCGGACTTCTTATAATAGGTGGGTCGCTAATATCTATGACATCATTAAATACAACAGCTTCAATGCAAAGTATAATCATACCAAATATTATATTGTGCTTTGGCGTTGCGGTTGCTTTTATTCCAATTACATCGCTTTCATTCTTGACGCTGCCGGCATCGAAAAACGCAGAGGCCGCAGGCATGCACGCGCTTTTTAAAAACATTGTAACTGCAATGGCAACAGCCTTGTCTGCAACGTTCATTTCGCGAGCGTCTCAAGTACATTCAAATTATCTTGTCGGAAATCTCTCGCCTAACAACCCGCTGTTTTATCACAAACTAGCAATGGCTCAGCATAAGTTCTCAACCTATTTTGCACCGTTCACAGCAGCGAAAAAAGCTGGCGGAAGTTTATACAAACAAATGCTTTTGCAAGCAAAGTTATGTTCATTTTATGATGCATTTCAAATTCTTGCACTACTAGCAATTCTTGTAATTCCTATGGTTTTAATATTAAAAACAAAAGCGCCAAAGCGTAAAGCAGCTTGATAGTTGCAATAAAAAAATACTTTGCTATAATAGCATTGAAAGATTAGGGACAATGATAGGACAAGTAAATACCAACAATACTAGTAAAAAACGGCCATTCAGCGCATTCAAAAACGCCGCGCAAGTAAAACGGGCATACTTATCTTACCGTTATCACAATACCGAGGCTGTTGATACAAAAACAAAGATAAAGTCTCTTTCCGGTGCTTTAATCGGGACAGCACTTGCAGCAATACTAATTGCAAAAGGCCAGCATTTGAATTTAGCAAACCCTATTAATCTTTTAAAAATAAAATACAGCTTAAAAGATATGGCTGTAATGAGCGGCTTATCTATTGCCGGTGGTGTGGCTGCCGGCATGATTGGTTCAAACAGAAAAAAAGAAAAATTAAATGAAGGAATTTTTCAATTTATAAATGCCACCCTGCCGCCGCTTCTGGTTGTGCCGGTATTGAAAGGTATTAACCATATAAAATCTTTAAAGAATAACAATGTAGTGAAAATCGGCGCAACAATCGCAACTTTAATTGCAGGCATGAAAGCGGGTACAGTTCTTTCAAACACAATAACAGACCCGCATGACAAAGTTCCTGATAGAAAACTTACGATGAAAGATGCTATCGCAAATGCTGACGATGCACTCGGCGCTTTAGCTGTTGCAAAATTCCCGATGATGGACAAGGCTGAAAAAATCCTGCCGGTTATTTATACATGGTGCGGCTACCGCGCAGGACAAAGCAACTAAAATTAAGTGGAGAATAAAAAAAATGAAAATTTTTGGATTAATAAAGTCCTTAGTTACAAAAACCAAATCAGCCAATGCTGATATTAATCAATATGTTCAGTACGCGAATGGTACAAAACAAAACCTCGAAAGCCACCATCTTCAAATGCTTGCAAATGAGGCGCAGAAAAATAAGGTTTTTGTCAACATAAACTCTTGTAATGAAGACATTGTTGCATTAAGTATAAAAAATTGCGAACAACAGTATTCAACGGTTGTTGTTAAATTTTTTAAAGATGAAACAAAAAAGCATCCATTGATTAAAAAAGTTATGGATACTTTTTGCGAAGCTATTACAAATATAGAAAATAAAAAAACTAAAATTTAAGTTTATTTAACACCCTGGATTTTTATTTCACCGTTTTCTTCAACAAACTGGATGTCTGTTTTTTGCTGGCGATTAAAAATCCTTTTCATCGCAGGCTCCGTTATTTCAAATTCTTTATTTTTTGCATCTTTCTGCTCTTGCATATCTTTGTAATCATTGTATTCTCTATACCTAAATTGGTTGTCGCGGATGTATTGCATATCATGTACACCCATACTGCCAACGCCGTTAATTTGGTTAATAAGTCCTGCCGGCACAGCCCCGCCTGCTTCAAAAGCCATAGCGGAGGTACTCAAAAAACTTAGTGATATTATGCCCAAAACTATTTTTTTCATTAAAAACCTCCTCTCGTTATTTAATTCTGAATACTACATTAGCAACTGAAGTAACTTTCTTTTCTATTGTTGTAGTGTCGTTTATGCCGTAATCAGAAACATTTGTAGAATCAACCGGGGTAATTTGGAATACGCCCATTTTTACGGATTGGATTTTACCTGCGCGGTTGTGAGTTGCTTTAAGCATAGCTTCCGCTCTTTGCTTTGCATCTGTTGTCGCGTCCTCAAGAAGCTCTACTTTCAAATCAGACAACCCTGAGTAAAAATATGCAGGAGGGAAAACATTTATATCTATGCCTTGCGAAATCAAATTGGAAATATCAGTAGACAATGTTTTAATTTTTTGAACATCTGTTGATGTAACGGACATTGGCTGAGACAGATTATAAAAGGCAATTTCATTTGTTGCATTTCCATTTGGCGTGTATTTATAAGTTACATAACCATTTGGAGCTTTTATTTCAATATCTTTTGAATCAATTCCTTTATCTTGCAAGTATTTCACAACTTCAGGAATTTGCTGTTGTATAAGAGCATTAGAAGCTTTTTTATCAGCTTTTCTGGCAATTATTTCAAACTCAATCCGCCCGCTGTCAGAAGTTACGACCTTGGAAGCAGATCCAGTTACCGAGATAACGTCCTTTGATAAGTTACCTGTAACAATTTTGGCTGTAAATACCAGCCCAAGCGCAAGTAAAACTCCTAATGTTACTATTTGTAATTTTTCTAATTTTTCAAACATACTAACCCTCCTTAAACGTTATATTAACATAAATTTTTTATTAAAGTATTTTAATCCAGGTTATTATATAGATTTATTAAGTTTTATTGAAAAATCAAACAGCAAATAGTATAATAATTCTACAAAATTTTTGAAAGGTAAATGAATGAATAGTTATTTGTCTAAAGTAATAAAAGAAGTTAGAGAAAAGAACAGATATGAAAAAGAATTTTTACAAGCAGTTGATGAGGTTTTGACAACAATTGAACCCGCGATTGAACAGCACAGTGAATATGAAAAATTAGCAATTCTTGAGCGTATAACTGAACCTGAAAGAATTATAACATTCAGAGTCCCTTGGATAGACGATAATGGAAATATCATTGTAAACAGAGGTTACCGAGTGCAGTTTAACGGACTTATTGGGCCTTATAAAGGCGGTTTAAGGTTCGACCCCAGCGTTAATCAAAGTATTATGAAGTTTTTGGCTTTTGAACAAATATTTAAAAACGCACTCACTGGACTTCCCATAGGCGGAGGCAAGGGCGGCAGCGACTTTGATCCAAAGGGTAAATCAGATATGGAAATTATGAAATTTTGCCAAAGCTTTATGACAGAATTACAACGCCATATCGGGCCGGATGTCGATGTTCCGGCAGGAGACATAGGCGTCGGAGCAAGAGAAATCGGCTATCTTTACGGCCAGTATCGCAGAATTAAAGACCGTTATGACGGCGGCGTTTTAACAGGCAAAGGTATTGAATACGGAGGTTCGCTTGCCAGAACTGAAGCCACCGGTTATGGACTTATTTATTTTATGCGTGAAATGCTTAAAGCGAACTCAAATCAAACCCTTCAAGGTAAAACTGTAACTATTTCAGGTTCCGGCAATGTTGCTATTTATGCATGTCAAAAAGCACAGATGTTTGGTGCTAAAGTTGTTGCAATGAGCGATTCTAACGGCTGCATTTACGATGCAAACGGCATTGACCTTGATACAATAAAGCAGATTAAAGAAGTTAACCGAGGCAGAATTAAAGATTATTTAAATACACACGAAAACGCCCGGTACATTGAAAAAATAAATGAAGATTCTCCGATTTGGGAAATCAAAACCGATATCGCACTTCCTTGTGCAACTCAGAATGAGGTAACTTTGAATTCAGCCAAAAAGCTTGTTGCCAATGGTGTTATTGCAATAGGCGAGGGTGCTAACATGCCTTGTGTTAAAGAAGCAACTGATTATTTTCTTGAAAAAGGTGTTCTCGTTGCCCCGGCTAAGGCCGCTAATGCAGGCGGTGTTGCAACTTCTGCCATCGAAATGACCCAAAATAGTATCAGGCATTATTATACATTTGAAGAAGTCGACAAACTTCTTGAAAATATTATGATTAATATTTTTAATTCCTGCCGCGAAGCTTCTGAAAAGTACAACCTTGGCTCTAACTACGTTGCAGGTGCAAATATCGCCGCATTTTCTAAATTAGCCAAAGCAATGATTGCTCAAGGTATTATTTAAAATACCCTGAATATTATAGCGTCCAAATTGTCCGCTACGGCTATTTCTATTGGAAATTTAAATGGCTATAATATTTCAGGAGAAATTTTATGAAAGAATACAAAAAACCTTCAGAAGACGAATTAAAAAAGATTCTGGACGAAACAGAATTTAATGTAACCCAGCGTAACGCAACGGAAAGACCTTTTTCATCGCCGCACAATAACAATTTTAAAGATGGGATTTATGTTGATATTGTAACAGGTGAACCGCTCTTTTCATCAAAAGACAAATACAATGCGGGCTGCGGCTGGCCGTCTTTTACTAAAACTATCACGGATGATGCCGTCAATGAAACTACTGATACAAGTTTTGGAATGGTTAGAACAGAAGTGCGAAGCCGGTTTGGAAATTCACATTTAGGCCACGTATTTCAAGACGGTCCGTCTGAAAAAGGCGGCAAAAGATACTGTATTAACGGTGCTGCTTTAAAGTTTGTACCAAAAGAAAAACTTGAAACCCTGGGATATGATGAATTTTTAAATATCTTTGAGAACTAATTACTAAAAAATTAGGCTTGACATTTACACTCATTGATTATAAAAAAGAAATGGATAGATAATCAAAAGAGGGATATGATAATCAAACGCGTAATATCTTCGTTGCTTTTATCAGCAATGCTTATTAATACTTCGGTTGTTTTAGCGGATGAAACACCTGCTATAAAAAAAATTCAATCAAAGCTAAAGATTACAAAAGAAAATAATCAAAACTATACTATTGTGCCACAGAAGCTCGAAACTGAAATGAAATCAGCTATTTCTCATGTCTACGGCAAAGAAAATACCGACGTTATTTATGATAAAGTTTTGGAAATTATTGTTAAAGCTAAGAATTCTCGCGGCAGTTTGCTGGTCAAAGATGACCTTGAACGTCCCTCAGATTGGTACAAAGATGAAATTATTTACATGTTTTATCCGGATCAGTTCGGAGTATCACCGGACGGGAAGCCATCAACTTTTAAGTCTCTAATCAGCATGCTTGATTATTTAAAAGACTTAGGGGTTACAACAATTTATATTCTTCCGTTTGCAGACTCCCCAATGAACGATGCCGGTTTTGATGTCAGAAATCCCAAAAACGTACGCGCAGACCTTGGCGGCATGTTTGAATTTCAACAATTTGCAGCAGAGGCTAAGAAAAGAGGTTTCAAACTTAAAGCGGATTTAGTTTTAAACCACTTTTCTGATCAGCACGAATGGTTTCAGCAGGCATTGAACGGAGATATCAGCAAACTAAACTATTTTATTGTAAAAGACCAAATGCCTGAGTACAAAAGATACAAAGACGAAAAGCTTGGCTATGTCGCTGAGTATACTGAAAGCGATGGAACAATCTCAAAACGCAGAATTATTTTCCCTGAAATTACAGAAAATAACTACAGAAAAATTACAGTAAATGGAAAAGATTATTATGTATATCATACATTTTATCCTTTTCAGCCTGATATAAATTGGGAAAACCCTCAAGTATTGTATTATGTCCTTGATGTAATCGCTTTTTGGGCAAACCAGGGAATTGATATTTTCCGTATGGATGCAATTCCATATCTGGACAAAACCCCGGGCACAAACGCGGAAAATCAACCTAAAACTCACGAAATTATAAAACTTTTAAGTGCATTTTTGCAAACTATTTCACCGCGTTCAGTAATTCAAGCTGAAGCATGCCAGCAACCTAAAAAGATTTTGCCATACTTCGGCAGCGAAAAGAAAATCGAACACATAATAAACAATCAACCTAAAGAATTAACAAGAACAGACGAAGTTCAAATTGCATATCATTTTCCGTACATGCCGGCAATTTGGGCATCTCTTGTTACTGCGGATAATTCATATTTTTGGAAAGCATATAGAAATACTCCGAAAATTCCGGATTCTGCCTCTTGGGCAATGTTTTTGAGAGTTCATGATGAATTAACACTAGAAATGGTGAATGCAAAAACTAGAGAATTACTCTATGACGATTTGTCGCCCAAAGGTGCGGAATTTAGAAAAGGGTTTGGTGTTAGCGGCAGGCTCGCAAGTTTTCTTGACAGCAATCCTGATAGAATAGGAATGGCCTTTTCTATATTGCTTTCTTTGCCGGGAATTCCGATTATTTATTACGGTGATGAAATCGGTATTCAAAATAACTTTGCCAATGCTAAAAAGTCAGCTAAGATTAGAGAAGCCAAGCAAAAAGCTCAGAAAACTAAAAATAAAGTGGATATGCTTAGTTACTTTGACAGCCGCGATATTAATAGAGGCCCTATCCCGGCATCAGCGTTTTATAATGCTCAAAGATTCAACAATTCTTACAACAACAAGGTTTATGTAAGAGTAAAAAATCTTATTGGTGCAAGAAAAAACAATCCGATAATTTCCCGCGGTGATTTTGCAGAAGTTAAAACTGATGCTGCGGAGGTTTTCGCATATCTGAGAAGCCTTAACAATGAAAGAGTTATAATAATAAATAACTTGTCAGATAAAAGAATTAAAGCCTCAGTAAACCTTATAACAGACGACTTTGGCAAAAAAGAAAAGGATTTTTATTTAAAAGATCTGCTTACCGGCAGAATGATTAGGGTTTCAGGGCAGAACAAAGAGCTTTCGGTAAGGCTTAAACCTTATGATGCCTTGTGGCTTAAGCTTTAGTTTCTTTCTGAAATATTAGTTTATTCAATTTTTGCAGCCCGACACCCGCGTAAGTTGTAACAACCATAGTAACAACAAAATACAAATAGGTCGTCTGAACAGGGTTATAAATCCAATATATGTCGTGATTTGCCCTTTCCTGTATAGGAATTCCGTTTATATAAAGCAAAAACGCTGTCATCAAATACATTACAAATAAATGATTTGCCATAATGTGATATGTAACTTTTCCCATATGTTCAAAGAATTTAACGTCTTTTAAATACGGATAAAATATCTTTGCAACGAAAAGTGACGCCCATATACCTGTAATACTTGTTATCACAGGCACAATCATCTGCTCATCAAACCTTGCCCAAACTAATACATAGCTTAATCCAATCCCATGCTCAGGATTATAGTCCCTGTTGAAAAGCCAAAGAATTGACTGCAATGCAATGACGGCCCCAGCCCATCTCACTGTAAATATGTTATAACAATCTTTAATATAGTTTTTATAAAAATACCCAAGGTAAACAAAGAAAAGTGAAAACATTGTTCTTATAATAACAAGCCATGTCAGCGCTATAACCTTTGATAGTGGAATCGCGCTCACACCAAGAATTGCAAAAACAATTAAATGAAAATACTTATTATCATAAACTTTTTTCAATAATTTGAAAAGCAGCAGAAATGCAATCATTGTCATAAACAACTGCGTTACAAACCATAACGGACAAGCCAAATCAAGTTGATGGCCATTTAAAAACGGTGTTATAAAAAAATTCTTAAACGTTATATCAAGCCCCCAGTATTTGCCCGTTAATTTAGCAATGATTATCGTAACGACGGTATAAAACGATGTGTACAAAAAGTAAGGCAGCAATAAGCTTTTTACTCTGTGCTTGAAGTATGTTTTAATGTCAAAAAGATACTTATCTTTGAATAAATAGCCTGAAATAAAAAAGAACAAGGCTAATTGAAAAGAGTAAGGCGGAAAAATTCCCAATAGTGAGAATTCCAGATGTCCTGACACGACAAGCATTATGGCTAATGCTTTTAATAAATTCATCTCATTTGAAAAATTTTTATCCATACAATGATTTAATCATAAGAAATAAATTATCGCAATAGTAAAAAAGCCGGATTGCTCCGGCTTATAGCGTTATTATTTTTTAGGTGAAGAAGGTTTATCTGTGCTTGGTCTTTGAGGCGCTTTGTCAAAATCTTTTCTAACGTGTTCGCCTCTATACTTTTTATGGTGTCTATACTCACCTTTGTAAGCGCCGTAATCGCCTCTTGGCATTCTGTGTTCAAACGCCGGCATAGGTCTCGGACAAGGCGGAATTGGCGGTTTAGCAAATGTATGATACACGCATAAGGCAAGTAAACAGCCAACAAATGATCCGCCTATAATTACGACAAAACGTCTCCATACATCGCATTCATCGCATTTACAAATCTTAAATCCCTTTTTTTCTTCAATTTCGTTTGTAATTTCTTCTGTCATTAAAGCCTCCTTTAGTTATTACATGTGTTTAACGATATATGTTTAGCAAATGTTCATTTTTTTTAATAAATTATATAAAATTAATTTGGCCAGAGGTATAATCTTTTTGTGAAAAGATTTTTTAAAATATTACTTTTAACAATTTTAAGCCTGAGTTTTATAAACAAAGCCAATGCAATAGAAACAATTCCAACTCCTGATATAAAGCTAATCATAAACCAAAATGATACTAATGCCGATATTCCCAAAGAAGTCAGGGAACAAGAAGCTCTGCAAGAAGATGAAAAAGTTATAGATAACAGCGATGTCGAATTCTCAAACTTTGACAATGTTGTTAAAGAAGATGAAGTTGAAGAATTAGAAATTACTGGAACTTCTCTTTTTCAAAAAATTTATAAAACACAAATTGAAAGAACAGATATTCCAACATACCTTTTACAAGACGAATTAACGTTTGAATTTTCCAAAGGCCCGGTTAGAAAAGCTCAGCTTTTTGCGGCATACCGCGGGGATTTGGCAGCAACATTTGAAGGAGCTGATTATGACACAAATTACATGCATGATCTTGTTCAACTTGGGGTAATAGGGATTACAGCAGATAAAAACACTTCTTTTCTGGGGCGTTTTAACATTGTGCCCCACTCCGGCAGAAGCTATTTACATGACTTTGTAGCCGACGCATACTTTGTAAATACAATTATTCCTAACAATAAAATCCTTGTTGGTTATTCAAGAAACCAAGTCGGAGTCGAAGGCGGAATGCCGTTATACACTCAGCCTTTTGTTGCCAGAGCTCAAATTGCCAGACACTTTGGCTCAACCCGCGCGCTCGGTGTAAGGTTAGTAGGTGAATATCCCCTTGTAAATTACAGTCTTGCCTTTAACAGTTCTGACAGGTTCTTTCACAGTTTTTTCCCCGGTGTGGAATTTACAGGCTGGGTTAACTTTAAACCACTAGCTAAAACTGACGGGAAATGGGGCAATTTAATCCTCGGTACAGGCCTTAACACGGGTAAAAATCATGAAAACTATACTGTCGGAGGCGCTTACGTTGCTTATAAGTACAAAAGATTTTTTGCAAATTTTGAATATTCCATAGCCGACGGATATAATGGAGCATATGTTTCAACAAACAAAGCCTCTGGATTTTATACAACTTTAGCTTACAAAATTACGCCAAAGCTTCAAGTACTGGCAAGAGCCGACCACTTCAACCCCAACCGTGATTTAAAAAACGCTGCAAAAGACGAATATACTTTTGGAATAAATTATTTCCTAAAAGGCCAAGCTTTAAAGCTTATCTTTAACTATGTATTCTGCCACAATCATAACGCGCCTGACAGCAACAGGCTTATTGTGGGGACGCAAATTTTATTATAATTTATTCTGACATTTATCCGCGTCGGTAATTTCTCTCAACACACGGCATGGATTACCCACAGCAACTACATTCGCCGGAATATCTTTTGTAACAACACTTCCTGCGCCGATTACAGAATTTGCCCCAACGCTTACGCCGGGTAAAAATGAACAGCCCCCGCCAATCCACACATTATCTTCTATTGTAATTGGTTTTGCATACTCTATACCGGTATTACGCTCTTGCGCAATGATTGGATGCGCTGCTGTATAAAATCTACAATTTGGCGCGACAAACACGTTATCGCCGAATTTTACTTTTGCACAGTCCAAAATTGTACAATTATGGTTCATGTAAAAATTCTCGCCAATTTCAATGTTATAACCGTAATCACACCAAAACACCGATTCGATATGAAAATTATCCCCGGTTTTTCCAAACAGCTTTTTGATAATTGATTTTCTTTTATGGGTTTCCGATGGCAGCAAATTATTGAATTTATGGCACAGTGTCTTTGCGTTGGTTCGCTCATAAAACAGCTCCATCGCAGTCATTGGATTATAAAGCTCGCCGCTTAGCATTTTTTCTTTTTCGTTCATAAGGTTAATATACCATAAACTTATTTATAAAGAAGAACATTTTTATAATGTATTTCTTTTGCCAAATTCAAAACTTTATTGATGAATTCTTTATAAGCGGTTCTTTCAGATTCACCTGAAAGTATTATGTCCGCTTTAGATTTTGTCGGATGAATGTAGATCTTTGCTTTGTTTGAAGCATTGTTATAAACATCATCCACAGAGGCGCCAAGTGAACGTTCTGCTGCGCGTCTGTAAAATCTTTCCTTCTGAGTTGCAGCAGGAATGTCTACATAAATCTTAAAATCAAACGCATCTGCGACTTTGTCAGTTAGAGTAAAAAGCCCCTCTGAAATAACAATTTTAGAAGGGATAGCCTCTGTAACATTGTCTTTTCTAATTGCAGTACCTGACATGTCATACTGCGGAAGATATACAGTTTCTCCTTTTAAAAGCTTTTGAATATGCGCCTTTAAAAGTTCCAACTCTAACGCCTCAGGAACATCAAGGTCGTAATTTTTTGCAAATTCTGCAAAGCTGCCTGCTGCTTTTACCATTTCCGAGCGGTCATAGTAATAATCATCGGTATTAATTCTTGTAATCAGATTATTTATGCAAAACTCTTTTGCAAAAGCATCAATTGTGCTGATAATATCATATGTAATTGTTGATTTACCGCTTGCTGTTTCGCCTGCTATGCCTATTGAGCAAGAACGCATGGTAAATCCTGATAAAAATTGAGCCATTTTATGTATTGCATTTTCTGAAACTGAAATAAATATAGAATTATCGGATTCGATTTCATCCTTGAATAGCTTTGTAAGCCTTCTTTCAATCATCTGCAAAAGCAGAATGTTGTTTCTTTCTGACTTCTGGTAAGCCGATTTCGGGCTTGTTGTAATACTTTTTGATATAGTATTCTGCAATTTATAAATCCTTCTTTTTTATGTCGATTTATATTTTCTTTTAATAAACCACAAACAAAAAAAGAATTGATTAATTTGTAAACAAGATTTCAACAATCTTAATACAATTTTACAAAATTAATATAAAAATTAAGCATTAAAAAACTGGGACCGGAGGGATTCGAACCCACGACCAAGGGATTATGAGTCCCCTGCGCTACCGCTGCGCCACAGTCCCAGAGATTATGGTGGCATTTTATTTGGCTTTGTGGCGCTTTCCCCCCTGATTAAACGATACTTAATCGTTTAATCGGGGTCCCTGCCACAGTCCCCCAACATTTTGGGTTTTTCTTGGCTTTGTGGCGCTTTCCCTCTGATTGAACGAGCTTAATCGTTTAATCGGGATCCCTGCCACAGGCCCCAACATTTTGGGTTTTTACTTGGCTTTGTGGCGCTTTCCCTCTGATTGAACGATACTTAATCGGGATCTTTGCCACTACCCAAGAAGTATATTTTTAAGTTAGCATTAAAGTAGTAAAAAATCAAGCCTGTATTTTTTGTTTATTTTTAGCTATTTTTTGCCCCGCCCCAACTATCATTGAAGTTATATCCTTTTGGACCTCACAACCTGATGCGATTACGCTGTCTTTAATTGTTATGTTATCCCCTAATGTTATATTGTCCCACAAAATACTATTTTCCAGAGTAACATTTTTCCCAAATCTGCACCCTTGACCTATTGTACAGTTTCCTATAACTTTCATGTCCTGAGGAATTTCGCTAGTGCCACTTATATACATGCCTTTTTCTGTTTTTACAAAATTGGCATGCTCAAATGAACATTTTCCGTCAAACAAGTCTGTCGTTGACTGACAATACTGATCTAATGTCCCTATATCACTCCAATACTCGCTTATTTCAAATGTATTTATAGATTTTGTCTGCAAAAGGTTTGGAAACACGTTCTTTGCAAAATCATAAAATGTATTTTCAGGAATATAGTTGAAGATATCATATTTGAATATATATATACCTGTATTTATAAAATTACTTTTTGCGACGTCTACAGACGGTTTTTCCTGAAATTCGGTTATATATCCGTTTTCATCCGTTACAACCACACCAAAATGGCAGACTTCGGATTTTGGCACTTGTTTTATGCCGATAGTCGCCAATGCGCCGCTTTTTTGGTGAATTTTTATCCCTTTTTCTAAATCCGCATTAGAAAGCCCATCGGCTGATAACACCAAAAAATCTTCCTCTTCATCAAAAAAATGCTGACATTTTTTTAGCCCTCCGGCGGTGCCTGAAAGTGTTTCTTCTTTAATATAATTAAAATTTATTCCTATATTATTATTTTTATAGCGGTCAATAATTTGTTCAGCCAAATAATAGGTGTTTGATATAACGTCTTTTACACCAATGGCATAGAGTTTTTCGAGAAGTATATCCATAACCGGCTTATTCGCAATA
>USGC01000002.1 GCA_900554095.1 uncultured bacterium | reverse complement strand
CCCCCCAGTGGTCTTTTAGGTTTTGAAATAATATTCATACATTTGGGCTCCTTTCTCTATATCTATTATAAATCTTTTTTTGAAAAAATCAAGTCTTAATTTATTTTAAAACCAAGATAAGATAAGATCCGTACTTTCCAGCTAATATCGTGAGGAATCGGGTAATGGACTTTAATTCCTAAACCAGCGGCATACTTAAGAGCTCACTATGCGGCTAAACCTCAAATAGTTGTCTTAACCTTTGCTGTATGTCTTCTTCATCAAGGTCTTGAGTAATTTTATTTAAATCAATAGCCATTTGATAATAATGCGCCGCATCATTTCTGAAATCCAGCGCCTGGCTTGCGCGGCCTGCATTAAAATATGCAAGAGTATAACTTGGATTAAGCTCAATTGCGTTTTCAAAATACTCTAAAGCTTCCTCAGCATCCATCAATCCGTCTAAGTATAAAATGCCTAAATTATTATTTGTAAATTCATTTTCAGGATTTAATTCAAGAGATTTGTGGTAAGACACAAGCGCTTCTTCAAGAAAATCCTTTTCCCAAAGCGCAATTCCGCATTTTGAATATCCGCGATAGTCTTCAGGATTAAGAGTAATTGCGTCGCAATATGCTTTAATCGCTTTATCAAGGTCGTATTCAGCCATGTGAATGTCGCCAAGTGCGATGTATAAGTCATAGTTATTCGGGTCTAGAATAATTCCTGCTTGATAAGTTGCAACCGCCGCTTCTATGTTTCCGGTCACCTCTCCATAAATTGCTCCTAGTGCCTGACATACGATTGCTGTCCATTCTTTATCGGGATTTAGAGCAATTGCTTTTTTGTAATGTTCTATTGCATCTTCATAAAGTTCTGCTTTTGAGTATGCATATGCCAATGAGTTATTGTAAAAAGGGTTTTCTGGAGCATTCTCAAGTGCAAGTTTGAATGCGCTTATTGAATTTATTTTATCTTCTTTTTTCAGATAAAGGTGGCCTAATTCATAATAAATTTGCGCTTTATCCATGTCAAACTCAAGGAGCTTTTCATAACAGTCGATAGTCTCATCTGTGTTTTCCGGGAAATAAGTCTGTAGAACAGTTGCAAGCTTAATCAAAACTTCACGGTTTAAAGGATTAGCTTCTAAAACTTTTCTATAGCAGTCAATGGTAATTTCCATATCTTTATTCTTGAGTGCTAAATCACCCATTTTGTTGTAGAAAATTTCGCTATGAGCCGTACAGTCCGCTGCTTTTTTGTAAATGTTTTCAGCAGCAGGATAAAGTTTGAACTTTTCTAAAAACTTGCCTACAGTGTTATATGTAAAAACAGAAAAATCGTCTGACATGTTTTTGTAAAACATTTTAATTGTAGGCCTATCCCATGCAAGCATTATGCTGCCTGACAAGAAATAGTACAAAAAGTTCATGTAATCTGCCATGCTGCCATTTTTAGAATTTATTTTCTGTAAAATGGCTTGTGAAAGTATCAAGCGCGGACGTGCAGATTTGAATTTACCCATCTTTATAGCAGATTTAAATTCTTCTTCTGCTGATTTAAAGTCTTGGGCAAGCTTCATGAAAAAGCCTGTATACATATGGGCATTCATGTTTCTAGGCGCCAGTGAAACCGCTGTTTTGCACTGCTCAATTGCAGTATCAATGCTTATCTGTCCCTGCTCAAACATCAGTGAAGCCAATCTGTAATATGTTTCCGGAATTGTAGGGTCATATTTAACCGCGTCAATGTAATTTTCAATGGCTTCATTTAAGTCCTTATTGTTTTGGCGGATTAAATATTTTTCGTGTGCTATTCTGGCTTTTTCCAACGCTAATTTAGCTTTTTCGGCGTTAGCCGTTATTATTCCGGTTATTGGCTGTGTTAGAATTTGTTCTGACATTGTGAGCTCCAAATAAGATGTATAAAAATTTTATCGTTCTTTATTATATTAAACTTTATTATTCAATTTAAAAATCGTATAAATATATTAGATAATCAGCTTATTTATACTTTAGTTGGAAAAAAGTTTCTTTGTAATATAATAAAGTTATGGAATATTTGAAGAATGAGTATGAT
Source organism: uncultured bacterium (assembly GCA_900554095.1). Taxonomy (GTDB): domain Bacteria; phylum Cyanobacteriota; class Vampirovibrionia; order Gastranaerophilales; family Gastranaerophilaceae; genus Scatenecus. Next base: position 38,170 of record USGC01000002.1, on the reverse strand, counting down.
TTAATAGTGGTAGGGGCAGGACATGCAGGATGCGAAGCCGCAATTTCGGCAGCGCGCCTTGGCGTAAAAGTGCTTCTTTGTACTTTAAATGTGGATAATATAGCCCTTATGCCCTGTAATCCTGCAATCGGAGGCCCTGCAAAGTCAACTTTAGTAAGAGAAATTGATGCGCTTGGCGGGGTTATGGGCGAAGCCGCTGATGCTACTTATATTCAAATGAAAATGCTTAATTCTTCAAAAGGGCCGGCAGTCAGGGCTTTGCGTGCCCAGTCTGATAAAAGGCAGTACATGGATTACATGCGTAATCTCATTGAAAATAATGAAAATATCTTTTTACGTCAGGCTTGTATAACGGATTTGATTGCTGAAAATGGTGTTATTGCTGGTGCTGTAGATGAATTCGGTATTGAATACAAGGCAAAAGCTGTTATTTTAACCACTGGAACTTCCTTAAGCGGAAAAATATTTGTAGGATTACGCTCTTACAGTGCTGGAAGGTTAGGCGAAAAAGCCGCTATTGGTTTATCTGACTCTTTGAAAAAATTTGGTATAAATATAAAAAAATTAAAAACCGGCACCCCGCCGCGTGTTGATAAAAGATCTATTGATTATTCTAAAATGGATATTCAGCCGGGCGATAGCGAATTAAACTTTTATTCGTTCAAGCCTAATCGTCCTATACGCCCGCAAGTTCCGTGCTACTTAACGAGAACAAATGAGCGCACGCATGAAATTATTAAAGCTAATTTGGATAAATCCCCGATGTTCCAAGGCTTAATAAAAGGTGTTGGGCCGCGTTACTGTCCTTCTATTGAAGATAAAATCGTGAGATTTGCTCAAAATCCTTCTCATCATATTTTTATTGAACCGGAAGGACTTGGTACATATGAAGTTTATATTCAAGGTTTTTCAAGCAGTCTGCCGGCGGATGTTCAAGTGCAAATGCTGCGGACTTTACCGGGATTAGAAAAAGCCCATGTTATTAAACCGGCTTACGCTGTTGAATATGACTATGTCCCCGCGGTGCAAACGAAACATTCATTGATGTCAAAAGATATTCAAGGCCTGTTTTTTGCGGGGCAGATTAACGGGACCAGCGGATATGAAGAAGCAGCTGCACAAGGACTTATCGCCGGTATAAACGCTTATAATTATTTAAATTCATCAGAAATGCTTGAGCTTTCCAGAAGCTCATCTTATATCGGAACTTTGATTGATGATTTGGTAACAAAAGATATAGATGACCCTTATAGAATGCTTACTTCGCGTTCAGAATACAGACTGCTGCTCCGTCAGGATAATGCGGATTTCAGGCTTACACCGATTGGGCACAAAATCGGGCTTGTTGACGATGTGCAATTCAAGATTTTTGAAGATAAGCAAAAAAGTATTCAGACTGAGATAGAACGTTTAAAGGCTCAAAAAATCCCGGCAAGTGATGATGTAAATGAAAAATTAGCAAAATATGGCGAAAATCTTGAACGCGGTATGAGAATGTCTGAACTTCTAAAACGCCCCAATATTTCATACAAAATTCTCAAAGAGCTCGATAGTGAGACGATGACTTTAAACCTGCCGCGTGATGTGTATGAGCAGGTTGAAATTCTTATTAAATATGACGGGTATTTAAAGCGTCAGGAATTCCAGGTTGAACAGGCTGGAAAGCTTGAGAAATTTCAAATTCCAGAAGATATTGACTATACTAAAATAGATCATATTTCCTCAGAAACAAAGGATAAATTAAATAAAATCAGACCTAAAACACTTGCTCAAGCTTCCCGTATCGGAGGAGTTAAGCCGGCGGACATATCTGTTTTAATGGTTTTGTTAGAGCGACACAAGGCTGCCCGTAGCAGTTAGTAATAGTAATATCCTCTTTTATTAGGGTCAATTTTCGTAAATTTTATCATGTTATTGTTTAAAATTCTTTCAACAATATCATCGCGATAGTCATTTACTTTTATATTAAACTTTCCGTAAATGCCTTTGCGTTTTATATCATTAAAGGTGTTGCGCGCGTCTCTAATCCAGAAATTACTCATAAGCATTCCCATTGTAAAGACTTGCTGTCTGGATGCTATTGTATTTCCGTCAATTTCATATTCACTTTTAAAAGACGGCTGTTTACTTCTTTTTAAAGGTGCGTGATTCATAGCATAGGGGGTATTGTTAATGTTATTAATTCGCATAAAATATCTTTCATTATGTTTCAGACATTTATACTAATGCAAAAATTTTTAAAAATTTACATACTTTTGCCTTATATTTATAAAAGTTTACATAATACGTTTGAGGTAGTTATCTTCTGGGTTTGAAAAATTCACGCAAAGGTTTAGTTATTTTGAATTTTGTCTTTTGGGTTGTGTTTTAAAATAGAGTAAACTATTGCTCCAACACCGCCGGCACCGGCTATAATTCCTGCTGTTTTGCCAATTCGGCCGGATTTTGCCCATTTCTTTTCAAAAAATAGTTCGTTTGAATTTTCGTAAAAGATTTTTTCTATAATTGCGTCGGCTTCGTCTGCAAATCTGTTTTTAATCGCGGTTTTGATGCGGCTTACGGTAAGTTCATAAGCTTGTTTTGGCTGCATTCTTGTTCTTTTAAGTGTTTCAGCTTCTCCATAGCAGCCAAGAGGTGCATCTGTTCCAAAAAGTATTCTATCTAACTTTCCGGCATTTTTCATTTTGTCTATTACATCCAGTATATTGTGAGGGTTTTCGCTTGGCAAGTCGTTTGCAAAATCAACCCAAGATATATCAAACTTTATGTTGATATATCTTGGCAAGTCGTTTGCAAAATCAACCAAGATATATCAACATAAAGTTTTGCATCATTGTTTTGAATTGATTCTTCCAGAATTCTTATAGCCTTTTGATGTGCTAAATTCCCGCCGGCGCCCATATGCCCCATAATTACCGGTACCTTCGGGTGTCTTTTCGCTAATTCATAAATGTATTCAGGATCTGCCCAGTTTAAGATTTCTTTTTCATTGTTTGCTGCATAATCTATATTTACTTGTGAATGAAAAAGAAGTGCATTTTTTCTGCAAGTTTCAGATAATCATCATAAAGAGTTGAATTCGCATTTAACAGTAAGTCTTGAGGGTGAAATTTCAAACCTGTAATAGTATTAGGATTTTGTTTCGCAAGCTCTCTTATATTGTCCGCAGACCCGTTGGTTTTAGATGGCTGGCATACTGCCATTACTGCATAGAAATTGTCTTGCTTATACTTATTAATCATATCAAGATTTGCGGCCAGTTCATTTTTTTGAAACTCGACTTCTTCTGGTTTTAAGCTGTATTTATCTTTACCTTGTGCAAAAACTCTTTTTTTCTGTTCTTCAGACCAGGCAAGTCCATCTATACTTGAAACCAATACTTTCATGACATTATCTGTTTGATTTTGTCCTGCTACTGAAATATTGAGTGGTGATTTAATAAATGTATCAAGTTCGTGTGTAGGAAACTTCGTTGAATTCCATAAACTGTTATCTAATCCTCTATGAACGTGTGAATCAATTATTTTTGCGCTAAAACTTACATTAGAATTTGAAACATTTTGAACCTTCATTTTATAATATCTCCTATATACATGTTATGCTCAGCGCGTCGTGCTATTAATTTTTCACCTGTTATTGTGCAATTTTTTATTTCACTTGAAGCTTTAAAACATCTGACTGCTGACTCTGTTTCCCCTTTATCAAAACATATTATGCCTATTTTTCTGTAAATATCTGCGATTTTTAATACATCATTATATTCGTTAACGTGCTTTTTATATTTTTCACAGCCTAACTTTATATCAATAAATTTAAGTTTATGTATTGATAAATAGTTATTAATGTTACGGCTCAACTTTGTGATTGCTGTGTTGAAACATCCTGAAGCTTTGCCAAAGTCATATAATTTAAAAAACATTTCACCTTGTTCTATATAGGGTGTTATATCTTCAAATCCATATTTTTCAGACGCCTTACTCGCATCAATAGCTTCATTATATAACATTTCTGCTGAGTTAAAGTCTCTATTTTTATATGCATTTCTGGCTTTGTTTAGCAAATCCGTCATAACATTGTCTTTTTTTATCAAGTATGCACCATAGCTTCTTGCCCCTGTGTTATAAAGCTGTTTTGCAAGTTTATCATAATAAATATCTTTTTTTATTGCATTAAATACTGCAAAACAACAGCCCCACATCGGTAATACTGAAGGTTTACCACTTCCTTCGCAGTCTGTATAAGGAAAAATTATTTTGTTTTCATTATTTTTTCTAAAAAATAGCTTTTTAGTGCTGTCTACATAATCCCCTCTTAATCTTAACTTTTTATCAGCTATTTCGTATTTAGAGAAAATCTCTTCAATCGGATAAAGTTTGTTTAAGAGTTTGTCCTTATAAATACCGCTTTTATATTGAATAATTTCCCCTCTATTTGCAATAACATCGTCAGCATCAAGTCCAACGTATTTAGCAAGATTAGCGACCTCGTCATTAGCAGGAAATTCTTTAAACGGATATTCATTTGTTTTGGTGTCTGTGTAACTGTATCCTATAAGTTTTTTATTGTCGTCTCTTACAGGAGAAAAATTATAAACTCCTCTTGCGCCATCAGTTGTGCACGTATCGTAACCTGCAAAAATATAATCTTTATTCCAGCCTTTATTTTTAATTGTAATGTTGCGTGCATCGGACAAAGTCAGTAAATTAAAATTGTACCAATTTTTATCTTTAATTTCTTGCTGCATGGCTTTTACAGCACCATTTTGGTCCTCTCCTGTAGCTATGAAGTTATAAAGCTCAGGTTTTAGATTTCTTTGACCTGCCATCCATTTCAAAGTTTCATCAAAAGGATGTCCAGCTGGTACATATACTTTTGCATGGTAAGTTTTAATAAGATTGTTGATTTGTTTTATAACGCCAAAAGTATGCTCTATACCTTGATTTACACTATCCATGTAGCCAATATATTCTCTGTAATACGAAGGATTTTCATAAATTTTTTGCAAGAAGTTTAAAATTATAGGTTTATGAGCCTTAATATTTTCTGGCGTAAGTTGTAAATTAGTTCTCATAACTTTATTTACCTGATCTTGCAAATTCAAAATAGGCACACAGGCTGCAGCGGGTATTGCAACATATTGGCCAAATAAATTGTTTTTTAAAGGGAGTTCTTTTAATACATGTTCTAAGTCTTTTAAAAATTTCACATTCGGATCATTTGGAAGTATTTTAACCTTTTCAAGAATGGGTTCAATATCGCTGCTGATAGCTTTTGCAAAGTGAAGCATGTTATCCGCATGATTCCCGCCGTCAGTAATGAACACATTATATCCTAAAAAAGATACTTTAGCGACATTTTTGTTAATGATAGAGGCATCTTTAAAATTTAAATCTTTTTGCTCTATAGAATTATCAAAATTAGATTTAGCTTTTTTAGAATTTGAAAAGTAATAGTTATTTTTGTAATAGATAAAATTTTTGTTAATACCAGAGAGCTGCATCATAACTCCTTAATAATTCGTTTTCCCTAAAAATTTTTTTTAATAATAATACGAATTATGAAAAATTACAATATATATATTTTATATATTTATAACTAATACTTATTTGAAAAATTTATTTTTGTGATACCGTTATGGTAATAATAATTGATAATAATATTAATGTTACAGGCGATAATTAAAAAGAATCAGGGCATCTGTAACCCCTGAGAATAAATAAAGTAGATGTCATTTGACATCTACTTTATGGCTCCGCTGTCTGTACGACATTGGAACTTTTTATAACAGAATTATACAACAAAATAATTGATGTCAATAGTATTTGTATATTTAATCAAATAGAAAATTTAAAACATTAGCCTGATGTTTATTGAAAGATTACCAGATGATTCAAGATGAAACGTTTTAGTCATTTAAATAATTTTATATATTTAAAAGGCCTAAGATTTCACAGAAGTTCTTCTGCAATCTATTCATTTTTTATTTTTTCTAAGATTTTTAGTATTACAAAATTACAAATGAATAAAAGTGGTCTGAAAGATAATGAGGGCAATCATCTTGATTGTAATTCATTTTGTAATAAAAAGTAATTTTTTAATCGTGTTGTTATAGCACAGTGAAATAATCAATAATACAAATCCAAAATATATAGATATTAAGTATTATAAATATAAAAAATGGTAAAAAATTATAATTTTTATCTTTGTTGTACCCTTTTGATAACATATAAATTCCAGATATTACTAATGAAATAATAAGTATTAATGTCCAGATAAAATTGTACTTAAAATACGCTAAAATTCCATTTATACATATTAACGGTACAACTATATAGAAAAAATCAAGTTTTTGATTTGAGTGCATTTCTAAGTTACTCCAAAATAAGTTTTTTAATGGACTAGCATGTTTGATTTTTTCTCCAAGTGATACCTCAATACCTAATTCTTTTAGCTTCTTTTCTGTTTTAATACCTGCTTCTACTGCTCCTATAAGCAATTTATGATACATAAATCTGTCCATTAAATAAAAACATAGCCAAGCTGCGGCTCCTACAAATGACAATAATACGATAAATTCTTTTTGATGATGAATATTTTCTTTTAATAAATAACCTATAGCACCAGAAATAGCAGTTATGACTGTTACCGCTAAACTTCGAATTTTCATTTCCATATCATTAAAATGCATTTGGACATTTACAACTTCTTTCCAAGCCTCAAGTAATAATTTTTTGTCTGTTTCTTTAGAATCTTTTTTCAACCATTCAAACATTTTATCCTCATTAATGTAATATATCTAGAATTTCGCTAATTGAATTTTCTAATATGTATGTAGGTTTTATATTTTCAACATCTATCTTTTCTTCTTCCTTGACAAGTGCTTCAGTCCAAAAAGTAACTTTTTTTAGTAATTCATACTCTGGTCTATTTTTATAACTTTCACCATATTTTGCGTAGAAGTCAATAATTTTAGCATTTTGAGCCATTTTAATATCTTTTATTAAACTATCACCTAAATAATAACAGTTCTCTCGTTTTAAATGTAAATCATTTACTATTTTTTCTAAGTTTTTCTTTTCAGGTTTGTAATGAGCTTGTTTGTCAAAAGAAATAAGTTGCGTTGTTTGTAAGTTTATATCTCCAAAATTTTTTGCAGGCGGAGCAAATATATAATCAATTATTCCGTCAAGATTTAGTTCCTTAACTCTTGTAGCTGTGCTAAAGGCCTCTGATTCTGTAAATATAATCAATTTATAAGAATGTTCTTTCAAAAATTTAAGTGTGTCAATAACATTGTGAAACAATTGTAAATTCTGCACCTTTAATTTTTCTCTTAGATCTGTTGCGTCCTTGCAAATTTTATAAAAGTTGGAAATATCTTTATATTTAGAAGATTTCCCTATTTCATAAAAAACATTTAAATATTCAGTTGTATGATGTTTTAAGTGAATACTTTTTATGTCATTAAGCAAAACTTCTTTATTTAACGTTGGAACTTGAGAATATATATACTCTAATGCACCGTTAAACGCTTGATACCAGTTGTCAAACCAATCAAATAAAGTATTATCAAAATCTGTAATTAAACACTTTTCATCATTTATCATACTAACCATATATGTAATATAACACAAATTTAACATTTTTACAGATTATGCTATAATAAACGCATGGCAAAACGGACAGAGGCATTGGAAGTATATTTTTATAAAACGAGTTCGGGAAATGAGCCTGTTAGAGAGTGGCTAAAAGACTTACCTAGGGAAGATAAGCGTACAATCGGCTTTGATATCAAAACTGTTCAATATGGCTATCCGATAGGTATGCCTTTAACTAGAGTTTTGCATGGAACAAACGGTCTTGAAGAAGTCCGCAGTAATGTATCGAACGGGATTGCAAGAGTTATCTTCTATGTTGAAGATGATACAATGGTGCTTTTACACGCATTCATCAAGAAAACACAAAAGACACCGCAAAGAGATTTAGATGTTGCAATCAAACGTTATAAAGAGCTCCTGAGGAAATCATAGATTTCCACGTCGCTATCGTTAAGTTACGTTGCCGAAAACTCAACGTTTCCGTCAACTACACTCCGGCTATCGCATTTTATGCAAAAGATAAAATAATACGTTTCCCCAAGTATTTAGCGACTTTTTCTATTGTATTCAAGGTGATTGAAGTATTTTCAGGATCTAAAATACGGCAAATAGCTGTTCTTGAAGTTTCAAGTTCTTTTGCTAAGCGATTTACCGAAATGTTATCTTCAAGCATTTTTTGTTCTAATGCGTAAGCTATAACTCTTTTTATTGCAACAGCTTCTGATTCTTGAAGCATATCTTCTTCTTCAAGAAAACTATCAAAACTGGTGCCTATATGTTTTTTATCAATCATTTTTAATTATCCTTTTCTTATATCTATATTGTACCAAAATTGGTGCAATATTTCAACCCCTGTGCGATATTTTGTAAAAAATCCTTAAAACACAGTCGATACAAATATGTACAGGGCATATTATTCCAATTATAATAATAAAAATGGCTATTTCAGGCTCTTTTGAACATTCAAACAGAATTGCTGAATCCAGAATAAACGAGATTAAACGGAAACGGTATTTTAAATATAAATATATATAAAATTCAAAAAAGTTCAACGCGTGTCAATCTCGTATCTGCAGAGGTATTTTTATGGAAAAGATAGATTATTTAAAAGAATTTATGGCAAAACTGCAATCTTTAGACCGTTCAAGAAGTTTAACGATAGTGTTTAAAGACTTTTTGACATTATGTACCTGTTCATTAGCACAGACAGTTCACAGAAGTGATGAACTAGAGCAAAAATACTTACAAACAGTAAAACAATATACAAAAGAGCAAGCAGAAGAATTTTCACAACTGCTTGCTTTTTTAGTTATGGCACTGGAAGACAAGTATCAAGATTTTTTAGGTGAAGTATTTATGCGGTTGAATTTAGGCAATTCTTCTATTGGTCAGTTTGAAACACCGTACACAGTAAGTAAATTCATGGCAGAAATAAATTTTTCAGAACTCGAAATTTCTCAAAAGATTGCGAATAATAACCTGATAACACTTTCCGAACCTTGCTGTGGAAGCGGCGGAATGATTATTGCTTTTGCAGAAACAATGAAAGAACATAATTTTAATTATCAAAAACAGCTTTATGTTGAGGCGATTGATATAGACGAAATGAGCTTTATGATGGCATACATTCAATTAACACTGTTTGGAATTCCTGCAAAAGTAATACAGGGCGACACTTTGACATTGAAATTTCAACAGGTGCTTTATACTCCTTTCTATTTTCTGAGCGGTATTGAGTATAAACTTCAAAGAATCAATTCTGACACAAAACAAGAACTTATAGAACTGAAAAATAATCAAAAACAAAATATGCAGTTACAGTTATTTCAGCTATGACTTAATCTGACATAGGTACATTGCATAATAAAAATACAAAGGAAAAAACATGAAATATTTAATACGAGCAAACAAAGTAGTCTTTAGCGGCAATATGCAAATGATAATGAAGTACATTTCAGATTTTTATAAATCAGAAACTAAGGAATGGGCTGACAAAAGCGGTGAATGGAACGACTTAGGGAAGTTTAAGACTTTTATAGAATCAATGGGATATTCAATAAAGGATAAAATTCCGTCAAATTGTCGTTGTGAAGGGACTGCTGTTACAAACTCCGAATTTATTAAAATTTGGGGCGAATGCAAGTTTAATATTCAAGCTGTAGCTGAAAGATTACATATAGACAAAAGAACAGTTGCACAAATTGTAAGAAAGTTAAAGTTAAGGAAATAATTATGTATGACATAAGAGGCAGATATACATCAGCAAAAGTTTTTACAGAAATTGAAGATATCGATGTTACAGAACAAACATTGGCACTCTGCAATCATCCGATATTCAATGACTGTAAAATAAGAATTATGCCTGATTGTCATAAAGGCAAAGGCTGTACAATAGGTTTTACTGCTGAAATGCCAAAGGATGGAGAGATTATTCCAAATATTATTGGAGTTGACCAATCTTGCGGAATGCTTGCTATAAAACTCAAAAAATCTAAAACCTTGAATGACTTTACAAAATTAGACAAAGTTATTAAAGAATTTATCCCATTCGGTCAAAACGGCAGAAAAGAGATAAGTCCGCTTGTACCTGATGATTTGATAGAAAAAGTTAAACAGATTTCAACTGATTACTTAAATGAAAGCCCTGATAGTGATTTAATAAAAATCGGTTCATTAGGCGGCGGTAATCATTTTATTTCAATAGAAAAAGGATTAACTGGCACTTATTTGATTATTCATACTGGTTCAAGAAATTTTGGTAAAAAACTTGCAATCCATTTTCAAAAATTAGCAATAGAACAAAATTGTTATGGCGAGGGAGAACTTAAAAATCTATCATTCTTGACTGGCAAAAATGCAGATGATTACTTATACTGTGCAAAAGTTTGTAATGAATATGCTCATTTCAATCGTTATGTTATTGCAAAAGAAATTTTGAATAATATGGGTTGGAAATCAGAAGATGAATTTGAAACAATCCATAACTATATCGGCGAGGATAATATAATAAGAAAAGGTGCTATTTCTTGCTATAAGGATGAAAAAATCCTAATACCTCTCAATATGGCAGATGGTTCTTTGATTTGTATCGGTAAAGGCAACGCTGATTGGAATAATTCAGCCCCGCATGGTGCAGGCAGAGCATTATCCCGAACGCAGGCAAAAGAACAATTAACAATGCAAGAATATAAAAAGCAGATGAAAAACATATTTTCAAGCTGTGTTTCAATAGCGACACTTGATGAAGCTCCAATGGCTTACAAAAACAGTAATGAAATTATAAAAGCTATTGAGCCGACTGCTGAAATCATAGACCACTTGAAACCGTTATACAACTTTAAGGCGGAGGAATAATCTAATGAAAAATAGGCTACCATGCGATGATTTGTTTGTATTATCCAGTAATTATAGAGCTATCTATGATAATTATTTAGCTAAAACAGAAGCTGATGAACTCTGGGAAAAAGCTAAAGATTTTGAAAAAGTTGATAAATTTTGTGAAAAAATAAAACTGAAACAAGAATCAGCATTACTACTGAAAAAATCAAATATCCATAAACGTTTTATCGACAAAAAATTTAATAATTTTAAAACATTTGATGAAATCACTAAATCAGCAAAACAATCAGCAGTAGACTATGCGGAAAATATTTATGCTCATTTAGCTTTTGGTACCAACCTTGTTATTGAAGGTTTAGGGAAAGTCGGAACAGGAAAAACTCATTTAGCCTGTGCGATTGCTCATTATGCAATAGAACATGGTGTCCCTACAAAATTTATTAATGTTGTGTCAATGATATCTGAATTAAAAGAACGGATGAGTATTCCAAAATATATAAGAACATATACAGATACAGATTTATTAATTATTGATGATATTGGTAAAGAAAAGAATTCTGAATGGGTATGCCAAACAATTTATCAGATTATAAATATTCGATATGAAACACAAATGCCCACAATTATTACAACTGAAAACTCAATGAAAAATATGACAGCTCATTATAAAGAAAAAGGTAAAGCAATTCAAAGCAGAATTGAAGAAAACTTTCTCTTAATAACACTTGATGGCAAAGATTACAGACAAAAAGGAACAAGATAGTGGAACTGGTTACTAATATATTTAATGAAAAAGGAGAACACAAACTAGAGCATTTAAAGAAAGTAGTTCGGACAGAAGTCAAAATTGACTTTTGGGAAGAATCAGTCAAAATCTATGTTACCATTCCGCAAGCAGGCAGACAAAATAAAAATTCAGAAAACAAGCTGATAGGAAATGTTGTAAACGGCAGGATAAGGCAAAGAGTTATTTTTAAACGATTTAAAATGTTAGAAGATTTTTCTGCCGTAACTATAGACAATTATGACTGGTATATACCTGTATTTTTCAACAGAGAAGCACTAAAACAGCAAGATATAAAAACTTGGCAAATGCTATTTTATTACATTTTCAAGCAAGAAGTTAATGAAAGAGGTTTGTATGATTAATCAAAAACAAAGACATATTAATAAATTAATAAAAAAGCTTATAAAAAAAGGATTAAAATACAACTACAAAAAAAATAACTTTGAAAAAGCTATACAAATGTTTGATAAGGCAATTGAACTAAATCCCAATAATGCCAATGCTTATAAATACAGAGGTGATGTTTATATGCTTACAAATTTTGACGAAAAGGCAATTAAAGACTACACAAAAGCAATTGAATTAAAACCAAACTATATTAGTGCATATTGGTCAAGAGCTGCTATATATTATTCTCCTTTTTGTGATTTACCATTATCTAAGGCAATAGAAGATTATATAGCAATAATAAATTATAATACAAATTTTTGTGAGGCTTATGAAACCCTTGGGGAAATATTTTTCGCAGATAAAGAATATGAGAATGCAGATATTTGTTTCACAAGAGCTATAGAACTGAAACCAAATGTATTTAGTCATTATATACGAAGAGGCAAAAATTATCTTGAACTTCAGGAATATGAAAATGCTATAAAAGATTTTAATACTGCATTAGATATTAAGAATAATATTAATATAAAACATTTTGCATATGTCTCTTTAGGCGAAACCTATAACTTACTCAAAGATTATAATAAAGCGATTGAATTTTATACAAAAGCGATAGAAGCTGCTGGTAAGTCTTGGTATGACTTGCTCATAAAATACTACAAGTTAAGAAGTAAAGCGTATTTACAACTTGGTGAAAAAGAAAAAGCAGATATAGATTTAAAACTTATGAAAGAAGCAGAAAAACATAAAAACAAAAAAGAAAATGAAGAAATGGCTTTTTAAGGAGATAAACAATGCAAAACAGTAGAAAAATAAGGTATGATACAATTATTTCAAGTAGAATAATATAAATAAGAGAAATAAAAGAATAACAAAATTGAACATGTTACAAATACGTACTGTTAAAGAACTAACACATTTATTTTTATAAATCCAAACTCAAATAGACATCATCCATTTCATCTTGCGTAATTCCTATGTAGCGGAGTGTTACACTTGGTGAGGAGTGATTAAAAAGTTTTTGAATTAGCGTTATGTCATAGCCGTTGTTGTAAGCATGATAGCCAAAAGTCTTTCTTAGTGTATGAGTGCCAATTTTTTCTTTTATTCCGACTGATTTTGCAACATCATTGATGATTTTATATGCCTGTTGCCGCAATAAAAAGCCTTTATTCTTTCTTGATATGAATAAAGGCTCATTTTCGTTATATTCTCTTGCCTTTAAATATTCTTTCAATGCTGATTTTGTACTGTTTGATAGCGGAAAATCTTTGAACTTATTAGTCTTTTTCTCTCTTAGCCGTATTCTGTCTTTGATTCTCCCTTTGTCTGAAATATCAGAAATCTTAAGTTTCAGCAAATCGCTTATTCTAAGCCCTGAATTTATACCTAGAATGAATAGGCAGTAATCACGTAAACTCTGTTGTTTAAGCAATTTTTTGATAGTTTCAATTTGTTTTACATCTCTGATAGGTTGTACAAATTCCATTTTTAACCTCTTTCTATGGCTAAAATGCAGTCATATTCAATAATACATAATATATTTATATTATAAATTATGTATTATTCTATGTACACCCTAATATTTACAAGGGTTTACAAGGTTATTGAAGTTAAATCAGGATAATAAACAGAGGTATTTTAACGAATGATACAAAATATAATTATGTATCATTTAAACTAGCATTAGTTTAAATGATTTTTTTTTGCACAAAACAACTGATTTTACAGAATAACTTTAGTTAAATTTTTGCAGATAATTAAATATAAAATATTATCAATACATCAGAAAGTTTAATCAGATTAATTCTAGAATCACTCTAGTCAAACTCAAACAAAGATTTTGCAGGAATTTCAAGAGCTTCGGCAATTTTAAAAATCATTTTTAAATTCGGGTATTTTTCTGAGCGTTCAATTTTACCGATATAAGACGGGTCACAGTCAACTAATTCAGCCATTTTCCCTTTGGTATAATTTTTTAGTTCTCTATATTTCTTAACATTTAAAGCAAAATTTTTGCAATAATTATTCTCCATAATAATATTGTGCTATAATACCCACAGTCTAGTACGGACTCTGGGTCTTGTTATAAATTTTGTTACGACAAGTTTTGACGGAGTCGTATGCTACACTGTTGGTAAAAAAGAAAGGCGGTATTATGGCAGATCAAGAATTAAGAGACAGAAACAACAAACTGATAGGAAAAATTAGAACACGTAGTGATGGGAAATTAGAATTGGTAGACCCGTTCAATTTTCTCAAAGGAATTTATGACCCAAAAACAAATGAAACAAGGGATAGAGATTCAAGATTGGTTGGTAAAGGCAATTTACTTACTACATTACTATAGATAGGAGTTCGCATATGACAGAAAAACTTGAGCAACAGCAGCAACTAGATAAACTTATGTTATCAGAAGATTTAGAAGAACTAAATAATTTAACAGGGCATTTTAATATTTTCAATGCTTTGAAACTGCAAAATAATGAAATTCGGCACTCAAACTTTTTAGCATGGCTTATGGCTCCCTATGAAAGCCATAAACTCGGGGATTACTTTTTGAAAGAGTTTTTAAAATCAGCTATTAAGGAATATTCTTTAAATACTGATATATCATTGTCATTAAAAGATATTGCATTCTTAAAGTTTGATGATGCTGAAATAAGGCGGGAATATAAAAATATTGATTTACTTATTGTCAGTCCGCAGAACAAATTTGTTTGTATCGTTGAAAACAAAATTTGGACTGGAGAGCATGACTGTCAGTTAGAACGTTATGCAGGTATAGTAGATACAGAGTTTAAGGATTATCAAAAACTTTATATATACTTAGCACCGTATAATGACTGTGAATCAGAGCTTCTTGAGAGAAACAACAAAGAAAGTAAAATTTATTATATCCCGATGAACTATGAACAGGTACATAATATTATCAATAAAGTTTTGCGTTTTAAATCAGACACAATCAGTCAAGATGTAAGAATCTTTATTGAACATTACAATAACATGATAGAAAGGAACATTATGGGACAAACAGATAAACAAATTGTAGAACTATGCCGGAAAATTTATCGAGAAAATAAAGTAGCTATTGACTTAATCAATGAAAATAATGATTTTAAAACAGAATTATTTGAAATTTTACTTGAAAAACTACATGAACGAAATGATGTAGATGTGATATCTAATGAAGATAAGTGTATTGTGTGTTTACCTACCAATATCACCAACGTAGATAAATTAAAATTTGCAGATTGGAAACCAGATGATATTATTGTACATTTGCATTATGTATGTAATTTTAAGTGGAAAAAATGTCTATATGTTGAAATTGGAGTAACTGGAAAATATGAAACGGACAGTGAAGATAATATAAGAAAAAGAAATGAACTTATAGACTTTTTAAAAAACAAATTAGAGAAAAAATTTAATGTAAGCGATAAATGGGCTTATACAACTTATCAACCGCTAATGACACCGGATGAATATTATAAATGCTCAGATTCATCAGAAGTAAAACTATTTTTAGAAAACAAACTAAATGAGATACAAGCAGTTTATATAGACGGATTACGAGACGCTCTAAACGAATTTTGCAAATAAAATCAATAAAAAGCACAACTATGCCCCTTTTTGTCGTAGTTGTGCTTTATTATATTATCATAAGGTATAAAACTTGTGAGGGTAACATGTCAAGATTAAACAAAGCGGAAGAAATAATAGAACTTGCAATGATGTTTCAGAACAGCTATTGCGGGTTGTGCATTGATGATATTCAGGAGCATTTTGAATGTTCAAGACGTTCAGCAGAACGGATGAAAGCACTTTTGTTTGACTTGTTTCCCGAAAAGATTGAGGAAGTTCCAACATCTGACAAGAAAAAGCGGTGGCGGTTTGTAAAAGGTACAATGAATGCTTTAATATCTTTTACGGCAGATGATTTTGCAAACCTTGAATACTTAAAAGGCTTGTCAACAGATGAAAACAAACAAAAACAGCTTGATGAACTTGTTGCAAAAATCAAGGCTTTGACACCTCAAAAGAATTTGAGAACACTAGATACAGATGTTTCAGCAATTTTGGAAGCAGAAGGTTTTGCTGTAAGGCAGTATTCAAGAGCGAAGGCAGACCCGAAAGTCTTAGAACAATTAAGGTCTGCTATGCTTGCCTTTAAGAAGATATGTTTTGATTATCCGATAAACGATGAAACAAAGACAATTACACTCAATCCGTACGGACTTGTTATTGCAGATAAATATTATCTTGTCGGCTTTAACGATTATGTGAATGCTTTAAGGCAGTACAAAGTCGATAAAATCGGTAATTTGGCTATTATTGATGAATATTTTGAAAAAGACGAAAACTTTTCACTGACAGATTATTGCAACAACTCTTTCGGAGTTTATCAGGAAAAGCCATTAAATATAACGCTTGATTTTGATAAATCAGTAGCAGAAGATGTTTTGAACTACCATTTTCACCCAACACAGAAGATGAAACGGCTTGAAAATGGGAATATACAGGTAAAATTTACATCAGGCGGAACTTATGCAATCTGTCAGGAGCTTTTCAAATGGGGCTGTAACGTAAAAATACAAAAGCCTGCGGAATTAAGAGAGTATTACAAAACGTATCTGTCGGATGTACTTAACGGTATATAATTGTTAAAAAAATAATAGCTATTGCTGTATAGTTAATTTTGTGTAAAATTAAAGTGAGGAGTACCGTTATGACTTACAAAGAATATCCTACATGGCTCGAAGTAAAATTATATACAGCAAGCAAAGACGAATTGGAAGATTTGTATATGAAGCATGAGCTGCTTCTTGACCCGAGAAAATATGCTATATTCTTTTTTGGAGCTACTACCACTTTGAATGCTCAAGAATATAAATTTCTGAAAGCCATTTTAACTAAAAAAGGGGAACGTGTAAAAGCAGAAAAATTAATGAAACAAATAAAATCCGAATGCAAGTCGGAGTCAAGAAAAAATTTATCTTACAGAATAAAAAGCAAGATAAAAAAGAAACTAAAAGATGTTGCCCCAAAGTTCATTCCGTTAGAAGGCAACGAATGGATTGTTACTGACCGTTACCCCTCTACTGTTTATGAAAAGGTTGACGGTTTTAATAAGAAATTCTCTTATCAAGACTTTGATTTTGAACGTTATTTTGACATGCTCATCAGCGTAAAAGACGGTTATTATTTTACAAGTTTTAAGCCAGCTTCATAAAATTTTACAAATGACTAAAAACATTTATTTTTGTCTGTTTCAACCTAGTTGGGGCGAAATGCCTGATTTTATTACTTTTTCATTTGAATGAATTCAAATAAAAATTTTCTATTGTGTATGCTCTGATATTATTGTGCTTTTATATTTTTAGACTTACTTTTGACGATATATAAATTGGGCAATATTTCAATTATAACAAGCATTTTCAAGATATTAATATTTACAAAATAAAATTTTTTGTAAATAATAAAAACATAACAAAAAGAGGCAACCTGCAGGCTACCTCACTAAATTAATTTACGTACAGATATTATAATATAAAAATTTGGGAAAAGGAAGCCTGTAAACCTCATTTTGTAACAGTTTATAAAATAAATGCACGAAAGGAGGTTTATTATGTGCATTCATGTTCCTTATGAGAACTGGCGAAACTTTGCCACATTCCCTTGCAGGAAGGATTCAAAAATACCAGCTACGCCAAATGGCTTCAAAGATGCAAGGTTCGGACAAGATGTTACTGCGATTCTAGATGCTGGCTACAATATCGCAATGTATAATAAGGCAGCTGAAACTGTAACTATAGACTGCGATTTTGATGAAACGAAAGGCTACAATGGCATTAAAGCACTAGAACAGCTTGAAACAAAACTTGGCAAGTTGCCTAGAACACTAACTCAAAAAACACCAAGAGGCGGTCGGCATTATATATTTAGTGACAAAGGGATTACTAATCCGATAGGCAAAATTGACAAGGATATTGATATCAAGTACAACGGCTATATTCTGATAGCACCATCTGTTATAAATGGTAGGCAGTATCAAATCATAGACGGTGTAGATGAAAACGGAAAGTTTATCATAGCTGATTTGCCGCAAGCATGGCTAGATTATATCAATAAAGACGCTAAAATCACAAAGGCAACGGCTTATAAATCTACAAATACCTCTGAACGTAAGGTTTACACGAATATTAACATTGAAAGAGTGTTTAAGCATTGTGCATTTTTACGATTTTGCAGAGATAATGCGGAAGATTTATCTGAACCTATGTGGCATTCTATGATTACGGTTCTTGCACAAATCAAAGATTCTGATGACCTAATTCACAGGCTGTCAGAGCCTTATCCTGGCTACAGTTATGATGAAACACAGAAGAAAATCGATTATGCCCGTCAATTTGGGCATTCTCAAAGTTGTAAATATTTATCAGCAAATTATCCGGAAGTATGCAAAGACTGCCATTCAGCAGTATCAGAAAGGTTGGTGTAATTATGTCAGATACCGCACGTAAAAATAAAGTTCAAGCGGGTAAAAATCCGCTTGAACAGGGTAAAAAGACAATTTTTGACTTCTATGAAGATTATAAAAAGCTGCTTGATACATTATCTTTTATTTCTACTGCAAGCATAAACTTTAATGCAGAAGATTACAAATTGCCAAATCAGAATAAGTTTATGCATCAATCGTGGAATAAAACGTTTTTGATTTCAAAGAAGAAGAGTAAGCTGAGTATAACGTTATTAGCTAATTTTATCGTTATTGATGTTAAAGAATGCACTTATATTTTTAATGATAAAAGCGGTAAAAAGCCATTAAAATATTATATTATTACCCTTAAAAACTATAACGGGAAAATAGAAAAGAATATCGAAATTACTGGCAACTCTAAGACAGACTTCAAACAGTTCCAGGCATCTATAAATAGTCAGTTTAATGATTTTGTCATTAATATGAATGAAGCAGAATTCAAAGCTTTTGTTGCAGAGTATATATCGCCCAAAGTTGCTTCAAAGGTAATAATATACAAAAATGCAGGCGTTACTCCAGATGGTAATTTATTATATGAAAATGCTCTTGCAACAACTGAGGGCATTATATGGGCGGATGAAGATGGATACATAAAAATAGGAGAGAACTTATATATCAAGCTTGCAGAGGCTGAACACTATCAGCCAAAACTTGCTAAAAGCCTAAAAAACGGAAAACAGATCGCTAATGCTTTGATAACTAATATTATAGAATGTTGGAGCGACAATTTTATAGTGCCGTTGATTGTGTTAGGGGATATGAGCATGTCTATATCCTTTGAGGAGTTTGTTAAACGTTACGGCTGTCCGACTTTAATACTTTATGGAGGAACCGGAACTGGAAAATCAACGCTTGTAACAGTTGGTCTTGCAATATTCGGACTACACAGAGAGGCTTTAACTGCAAGCGGGGCTACGGCAATAAGTCTTGAATTTTTTAGTTCTAATTATAATGGTCTGAATGTCTGTATAGATGACGTAAAAGCCGAAACGCTTAATTCAAGCAAGTTTACAGCTTTAATCAAAGGGGCTTACAAGGGAATTCCTCGTACAAAGATGTCTTCATACGGGAAAGACGTTAAATATATGCATATTTGCAGTCCATTAGCATGTTCTACGAATGAAGCCCTGCCTGATTTGCAGGAAGTTGTTAATAGGCTGAATATTGTCGAAATCTTCGGGAAAATTTTTAAGGCTGATAAATTTAAATATCATGAAGTTGACAAAGATGGTGGCAATAATCTCAAAGAACTTTCTTTAATTCTGCCTGAATTTCTTAAATTTTCAAAAGATGACGTGCTTAAGCTATATGAACAAACCTTTGAAATGCTTGAAAATAACGTTCAAGACACGCAGAAACGTATTATCAATAATATTGCATACGCATATACCGGAACATTATTGTTGCTTAAAATTGCAGGTATTAGTATTGATGGACTGCAAGATAAGGTCATTGAATATACTCAACAGCAAATCGCAAAATACGAAAGTATCAAAACACCTGTTGAAAAGGTGCTTGACAGCATTATTATTTTGACTAAATTAGGTATTATACAAGCAGGCACGCATTTTAAAATTACTGATGAAGAATTTGGAGATACTACAGAAACTCATATCAAATTCCATAAAGATTTGATTTTAAGTGCTATAAATAAGTATTACAGTTATGATAAATCAAAGCAGATAGATGAAAAGAAATTTTTGGCATACGCTAAAAATCATAAACGTTTTAGGGGCAATAATCATAGCGTAAGATATGACAGTGACAGAAGTAAAGTTGTCAGCTCAATATGCTTTAATATTTCTGGTCTTGATGATTTTGCAGGTATTAGTCCATGTGGCGTTATGACATATCAAGATTTAGACAACGCAACGAAAGGTAATAGTATGTAATTACGGGGAAATTACACCTCAAAGGTAACTCTGTGTTATCTTTGGGGTGTATTTTCGTGTGCTGTAATTTTGTAATACAAAAAATTATACAAATTTTATAAAATGATTTCTTTAAAAGCTGACGGCATAACGATAAATATACTCAAAGGCACCTCTCAATCTTCTGATGAGCGGGATTTTGAACTGCTTACAGATTATGTCTATGCAATTAAAGAAATTTACGATGATACAAAACTTCATGAAGATGTAGCAAGTTAGGTGTATATAAGATAAAATAGATTAAAAGAGGTTAGGAATATGGAAAAGGCAGTTATTTACGCTAGAGTATCATCAGAAGAACAGGCTAAACATGGTTTTAGTATTGAAAATCAAAAGAAAGTCTGTATAGAATTTGCTGAAAAGAATGGGTATTTTGTTGATAAAGTCTTTGTAGATGAGGGAAAATCTGCTAAAAATCTTGAAAGACCTGAAATTCAAGAACTTATGGATTATTGCAGTAAAAAGAAACATCATATAAGTGCTGTTGTTATCTGGCGTTTAGACCGTATTTCAAGAAATACAACCGATTATCATGGGGTATTAAGACCTCTATTTGAACGTAAAGGGATAAGACTGTTGTCTGCAACAGAAGCAAATGTAGATACGCTTGAAGGCGATTTAATGCGTAATATCGGTATGAGTTTTGCCGAATATGAGAGAAAAATCATTGGTTTTAGAACAGTAGCAGGACTTAGACAAAAGGCAAGTCAAGGTGAATACCCTCATCAAGCACCGGTAGGCTATAAAAATGTTAAATATAAAGACGGCTCAAAAGCTATTGTTATTGATGATAAGAATGCATTTTATATCAAAAGAGCTTTTGAAATGTATGATAGCGGCATGTATTCGCTTAGAAGTCTTACGGAAAAACTTTATGAAGAAGGCTTTAGAAGCAAAACAGGAAAAAAAGTTGCTAAGACAACCATTGAGTACATTTTGAAAAATATTTTTTATACTGGTGTATTTAAGTTTGAAGATAAAATTTATGAAAACGCAAAACATAAAGCCATAATTAGCAAAGACTTGTTTTACAGAGTTCAAGACAGGCTTATAAGCCCTGATAAAGCAAAGAAACAAAATTATGAATTTGCATATACAGGCTTAATCAGATGTGAGCACTGCGGTTGTCTTTTGACGGCAGAACTTAAAAAGGACAAATACATCTATTATCACTGCACAGGCAACAAAGGTGGTAATTGCAAGCGTGATTATATCAATGAAACAAAGATTGATATGGCTATTGCGGAAGTTTTAAAGCTCATAATTATTCCAATGGAAGTAAGACAGAGGATTGCAAACGGGTTAAAAATTTTACATGACAAGAAAAATGGATATTCCAAAGAAGTTAAAACAAATCTTCAAAAACAGATAACAACATTGGAAAATCGAATTGAACATGCATTTGAACTCAAACTGGACGGAACTATAACTCATGAATTTTGGAAAAAACAAAATGATAAGTGGCAGGCTGAAAAAGATAAAATGTATATTCAGCTCGAAGAAATCAACAAACTTGATAAACAATTTTATGAGCAAGCTGACGCACTGCTTAGATTTACAGACAATGCGTACGAATATTATTTAAAAGGCAGTATTGCTCAACGCAGAAAAATTTTAGAGATAATCAGCGAAAAAATCACATACAAAGATAAAACTTTTAATCTGATATTGAAGCCTGTGTTCCAAACAATCGTAGAAAATCAGTATATTTTGAATGCACAAAACGCCAACAATCGAACTCTGGAAAACGGCACTAAAAAAGGGCTTGAAGGTGATTTAAGCCCTAATGTACGAAAAAACTCCCCGAGCTGGACTCGAACCAGCAGCCTACCGGTTAACAGCCGGTTGCTCCGCCATTGAGCTATCGAGGAATATTGTCTTTCAACAGTTTTTAGTTTATCATCTTCATAATTTATTGTCAAGACCTTTTTTGTGTTTTTTATTTTATTGATGATAGCTTTACAAGGGTTTCAAAATCCTTGTAGCGCCCGCATAATTCCTCAAATGTCCCGATATCTACAATTTTTCCGTCCTTCATGTAAATAAGTTTTGTACATGCTTTTAGTGTTGAAAGCCTATGAGCAATTGCTATAATTGTCTTATTTTCCTTTAAATTGTTAAGCATGGATGTGATTTCGTTTTCAACTTTTACATCTAATGAAGACGTTGCTTCATCAAGAATTAGGAGTTCCGGATCCCGATAAAGAGCCCTTGCTATTGCTAAACGCTGTTTCTGCCCTTGAGATAGACCCGTTGAACCGATAAAAGGTTTCGCATTAATGCCTTCATCAAATTTTTCAACTAAATCGTAGAGCTGTGAGGCTTTTAATGCTTTTATTACACCATCTTCGTCTATTTTTTCGTAATCTATTCCCCATGCAACGTTTTCTTTGAAACTTTTTTCAATTACGTTTATTTGTTGAGGAACATAGCCTATTAGTTTACGAAATTCAGAAAAGTTATTTTCATTGAGTTTTGTGTTATCGACAAGAATTTCTCCGGAATGCGGGGTTAACAGTCCTAGAATAATGTCTGCGAGTGTGCTTTTTCCGGCTCCGGAAAGGCCGATTATGCCTATAAAATCCCCTTTGTTAATCTCAAATGATATGTTTTTTAATACATTAGTTTTCCCATCATAAGAATAATTTATATTTTTTAGTTCTATTTTGCGGAAAAAGTCTACCCTGTTTTTTGAAATATTTTTATTGTATTTGAATGTTTTTAGATTACATTTTTCATACTCTTGATTAAGAGCAATTACATAGTTACGCCCTGCGTTTATATTGATTATTGAAGATTGAATTCTGTTTAAGGCGGGTGCAATTCTGAAAATCGACGCTGCAATTACAGCAAATGAAGCGATTATTGTTGCACTGTTGTTTATGTTTTGGACAGAAATTATTCCGCCAAGTATCAAAAGAGAACATACTATTAAAATTTCAACAATATATGGCGGTATTGCATTAAAGTAGTTAAACTGAAAATAGTACACCGCAGAAGTGTCTGCTATATTGTCAAATTCTTTTGTAAAGTAGGGTTCTGCTGATAAAATTTTAATCTCTTTTAAATTTTCAGTGTTAGAAATTAAAATTTCATTGTACTCTTTTGTTGATGTAACCATTTTTTCTGATAATTCTTGTGCGCGTTTTTTGAAGTATTTATTTTGTAAAGACAAGCATATAGAAATAAACATTATGGTTGCGGCTGCCGCAATAGGGAATTTCCAAAGAAGCAGAAGAACAATCATGCCGACTACTGCTGTATTGGTCAGCAAATTCAGGCATCTTATCATAAAAAGTTCTACAGACTGGGAACATAACGTGGTAATTGTATATATTTTATGAGAAGGCGGTGTTTTTATCATCTCGTCATAAGGCGCCCAAAGGTAGTACTCCATAAACCTTTTTGATAAGTCTCTTCGCCAATTAGAAATAAATTGGGTTTGCATTGCAAGAGAGAAAATTATAAAAATATTTTTGAAAATAAATACAGCAAGTACACAAAATCCTATTATTAAAGATGATTTGAGCGTGTTTGAATTATTCAGTATCGGGAGATACTTGTCGAATAAACCTGTGTTTTCAAGCAAAGACGGATTTATTATCATCAGGATGAAAGGGTAAATCAAAGCAATCCCTATAAATTCTAACAATCCTGCACAAAGCGAAAGTAAAGAAAATCCTATTAATTTTAACTTTCTTCCTTCTCCATAATAATTGATAAATTTTTTTAGATTTTCGATAAACATAATTCTTTCTAGATATTATAGCTTAAAATTAAAAACTGTGCTATAATGTTTCATATATTAATGAAAGGAGTGTATTATGGCAAATCCAGTGTTAAATGAGAATTTTTTGGAGCAGACGCGGATTCTGGAAGGCGAACCAATGACAATAAGCGGTTCAATCAATAAAACATTGATATTGCTTGCATGTGCATTAGTTCCAGCAATTTATACCTGGAGGCTTGTGTTCAATGGTTTTATGGATAAAGCAGTTGGGCTTTTAACTATTGGAGCAGTTGTCGGCTTAATCGTTGCGCTTGTAATTATCTTTACAAGAGGAAGCAAAAATGTGCAGTATCTTGCGCCGATCTATGCTGTTGCAGAAGGCTTTGTGCTTGGCGGTATTTCAGCATTTTTTGAAGGGGCGTATACCGGTATTGTAATTCAAGCAGTTGCTGGAACTTTTGGATGCTTGTTCACAATGCTATTGTTATATAAGGCTGGCCTTATACGTGCAACAGAAAAATTTCGTTCTGTTATTTTTATTGCTACAGCTTCAGTTGCATTGATTTATTTAATACAAATTATTGCATCGTTGTTCGGACGTGGAATCCCTCAGATTTTTACCGCCTCAGCAATTGGTATTGGATTTAGTGTATTTGTTGTTGTAATTGCAGCTTTAAATTTCATTATAGATTTTGACTTTATCGAAAGAGGCTCAGAGGCTATGCTGGAAAAACATTATGAATGGTATGGTGCTTTTGGCCTTATGCTTACTCTGGTGTGGTTGTATCTCGAAATTCTAAGGCTGTTAGCAAAGTTAAACAGTAGAAACTAAGTTTTATTAAGCGCCGAAAGGCGCTTTTTTTAGTATGTACCCATAAAGTTTTCCGTCAGAAAGTTTTTCTATTTTAACCAGATGCAAGGTATTCAAAAGATTTAAGTCATCAGAGTCTGTCTCTATTGTCAGATAATTTCTTGTAACACCTTTTAATTTTCCTGTTTTTTTAGAAGGTCGTTTTTCTATTAAAATTTCCTGAACTGTACCTATATTTTTTTGTATAAAATCGTTGTACTTTTTCTTGGAAATTTGTTTAACTATATCCGCGCGTAATTCTTTTGTTTTTTCATCAACTTGCTCAGGGGCTTTGGCGCCAAGGGTGCCTTCTCTTAAGGAGTAAGGAAACGTGTGAATTTGCGAAAGTCCTGATTTTTCCAGATTTTTGCGGGTTGTTTCAAAATCTTCGTCTGTTTCGCCTGCAAAGCCTGTAATTATATCGCTGCCCAAAAATGGCAGATTAAAAATTGAATTTATTTTTTCTATTTGAGTAAGATAGTATTCTGTTGTGTAAAACCGGTTCATTGAACGTAAAGTCTTGTCGCAGGCTGATTGAAGCGAAAGATGAAAATGCGGGCAGAATTTTTTAGAATTTTTTAAAAACTCAAGCATTTCATCTGTAATCTCAAGCGGATTTAACGAGCCTAAGCGATAACGCTCTATAGTTGTATTTGCTTCAACAGCCTTCAAAAGGTCTAAAAGTTCGCTGCCAAGATCTTTGCCCCACTGTCCGATGTGTATGCCTGTAAATACAACCTCTTTAAAATCGTTTTTTGAAAAATTATTTATCTGTTCAATGATAAAATCTTTATCTGCACTTCTGCTTTTTCCTCTTGCAAAAGGAATTATACAATAAGAACAGCGGTTATCGCAGCCGTCTTGAATTTTTAAACTTGCACGTGTTTTTGTTGTGTCGTTTAACACTGTTCTGTTGAAATTGGTCTGCTGCATAATATCATTGGCCAAGCAGTGTTTTTCAAGGTTTTGAATTTGTGAAAAAGTTTCAAAAAAGTTCAACTTTTCATCATTGCCAATAACATAATCAACAAACTCTTTTTCCAAAAGTTTTTCTTTTTCAACTTGGGCTATACAACCGGTTAGAATAGTTATAATATTACTATTTTTGTGCTTCGCATTACGCAAAAGATAAAAAGCTTCGTTATCACTTTTATGCGTTACTGTGCAGGAGTTTAAAATGTAAAAGTCTGCTTCTTCAATTGTTTTTGTCTCAGAAATATGATTTTTTTCTAAGTTTTCTTTTATAATCGCGCTCTCAAACTGGTTGGATTTGCAGCCCATTGTATGTATATAAAACTTTTTCATAATTTTTATAATATAAAAAAAGCGTTTTTGTGTAAATATTAATTAACAAATATTGCAAATACTAGCAAAAAAATTTACTTTCCGGTTTTAAAATAGTATAATAATTTTGTGAAAAAGTGAAAGGTGTGTGTATGAAGCTTGCCGCAGTTGACAGCCAAAGTTTTCAGGCTAAACATGACAGAAACTTAAAAGCTAATGGTTCAATTTATGATAGAAAAGACAGACGTGCAAATGTGGATGCATTGATAAATCTTGATGATAATGCTATTAAAATGCGCGCTTATCAAAAAACAATGAATACCCCTGAAGAAGCCCGACACCGCAGACTTATGAAAGCTCTTTTATACGCTTTTCCTGTAATAACAGGTATTTCTTCAGGCGTGTTATCTAAACCTGAATCTAAATTTATTAATAAAAATATAACAGGATTTTCAGCGAAACTCTTAAATGGTACAAAAGCAGGTTTATTTACCGCTGCTTTGTTGGGTGCGATTGGTGCTGTTTTTGCAATTAATCGTATTGCAGCTGAAAAATCTTCTGAATTAAGACAAACAGAAGCAGATAATCCTGTTTTGACAAAATTAGGCTTGTTTGCAGCATCATTTGCCGGAATTGAACTAGGCGCAAAATATTTGCCCAAATTGGCTAAAACCCTTGGAAAACACATTAAAGCCGAATCAATTGAAAAAATTACAAGTAATTTTGCAGCTAAGGCCGACACCTTAAATAATTCAAGCTTTATAAAAGCATTAAATAATAAATCTAAAGAGTTAGCGAAAAATGGAGCGCTCAAAACAGTTGGCGAGACCATTCTCGGCTGGGCTCCTACCGTTACAGCATTTGGTGCTCTTTTTAGCATGTTTAATCATAGGAATGACAAAAATCGTGAATTTGTCAAAAATTATTCTCAAATAAAAGATTTACAAACTCGTCTTGCTCAAGCAAGAATTCGTGAACTTTCTTTGCAAAACGATTTCTTAATGGCTGATGCCAAAAATAGGGAAGACGTAAAAATTTTGAAAGATAATTTAGCAGATTTACCTGATGAAGTTAAAGAAAAAGTCGCTATAATGCAACAACAGCGTCTTGCAGCTTCATCTGGGGCCTCAGAAGGCTAGATAAGTGTAGTGTAAGTGATTAGGACAGTTAATCAACTGTCCTTTTTTATGAGGATATTAAATGATATTTATAAAGCCGGTAATGACAAAAAATAACCAAACCTGAAGAATTAATGTCCATACCTATGCCTTGGTATATAAAGCATATCATGATAAAAAAATGTGCTAATAGAATTAATAAAAGTGTTTTAAATATAAAAATGTAACCTGGAAATTTCTTTACAGCACGGAATACTGTTTCGTAACTTCGTCGAACTGTTCAGATACATTTTTGTCTTGAGGTTCAATGTCTTTTGCTTTTTGCGCAGCTTTGACAGAGAGTTTTAAATATTTTGGCTTTTTCTCTGTATTATATAAATATTGGAACGCATACGAAATGTACAAGTATGAAACATAATCTTCTTTTATCTTTGCAAGTTTTGAAAAATATTTTATAGCTGTTTCCATATTTCCGGTTTTGTAGCTTAAGTATGCCATTCTAGTTAAGAATTGTTCAACAGTTTCCGGCTCATAAAATGCATCAGGTCGGTTTGTGCTGCTTATAACTATTGAAACCCTGTCTGAAGATTTTTTACAATTTAAAACGCTGCTGTTATAAATATTTAATTTACCAATTTCGACCCAATAAGGGTTTGCATACATTACAGTTTCCTTAATATTTTCTATCCTGTCTGCTGGAATAGGGTGGCCTGACCAAATATCTTTTACATTTGGAAGACCCGCCATGAAGTTTAAAGCTTCCATTGCATGCTCAGGTGAAAATCCCGCATGGATAAGAAGTTTAAAGGCTTCTGCATCTGCCATGTGTTCCATTAACCTATCTTCTCTCCTATCCATTTGTGTTTTTATTTGCAAGAAAAGTGGATCATTAACGGATGTTGCTTCGGGAGCCCCATATACTTTCCGATTAAACTTTGCTCTTTCAATTTGCCTTTGCGAGTGTCCTAAGATATGATGAGCCATTTCATGAGCAATTACAAATGCAAGCGCGTCATTGTTATCATAAAGTGTATCATACAAAGCTGTATTTATTTGGATGTAATTCCCCTCAAATGAAGCAGCGTTGAAGTCTACAGATTTTCTAATTGCTATACGCCAATTTATATAATCAAGATTATTAGCTCTAATTAATCGTTCAGAAATTCTGTAAACATTATAAAAGTCAACGGCATCAGGGTTTACATTAACAGAATTTGTTTTTTTGAATATTGCTTTTCTAATTTTTGTATTATAGATTTCTTCATCTTTTTTAATTTTTTCATCATAAAGTTTTTGATCTACAGGCTTAACGTTAGAAAGTTTAATTAAGCCGGGGTCTTTAAGTTTAGTGTTTATGCTTGCTTTTTGAGGCATGCTAAGTTGCGTTTCGTAATTTTTCTTGTGAGTTTGCACTGTGTTATAACGCGGCGTCTTTTGCATTTCTTTAAGCTGTTTGTCTATATATGATGCATAAACCGGTGTATTTATTGTGGTTAAGACTAGAAATATGGCTAAAATTTTCTTCATAATAATTCCCTCTTTTTATATTATAGCCATGTGGTTAAAAAAACACAATATAATTGTTATTAATTTTAAATAAATCTTAATAAAAAAGCGGAGTCCGAAAACTCCGCTTTTTAGTTATTGAAATATAACTTATTGTTTCTTTTCAATTCTGATTGCAGAATCAGGGCAAACCAATGCGCATGTTCCGCACGCGATACAAACACTTGGATCCGGTTCAACTGCCGGTGTTTGGAAAAGTCCTGTTTCTTTTGACCATTTCAAACAAGTTTGTTCGCCGTTTTTGTTCATCGGGCATTTAGCAATGCATAAGCCGCAGCCTTTGCAAAGGTCAGTGTAAACATAATAATCTGCTTTACCTTTGCCAACGCCTTCGATTTTGTAACCTTTATATTCTACTGAATTTGTCATTATACACCTGCCTTTTCTTTAACTAATTCCATACCAACTTCAAGAGCCTTATGGTTTTTAGTTCTTAATTCAGGTTTAGCATCGAATTTTTTCTTCAAAGCTAATTCCATTGCATTTTTAATATCATCGATTTTAAGTACATTTGTTGCTGCCAACAATACGCCTAAAATGATGATGTTGAATACACGAGCACCTAGTGATGGGTCTTCGTTTGCGATTTTGTTTGCATCAATACCGATTAATCTTTTGCATTTGCAAGTCGGTTTCTTAGTACAAACTGATGTGTCATAAACTACAGTTGCATTTTCGTCAACGTAGCATTCGCATCTGTCGATTGCGCGGTCTGACAACATAATGATGATGTCGCCTTTTGAAAAACGCGGTTCACCGATAATTTCATCAGCGATTTGGCAGAATGCAATTGAAACGCCGCCGCGTTGTTCAACACCGAAGTTCGGAATATATAATACTTGTTTACCAGCTTCATAACCGGCTTCTACAAGAATTTTAGCAACGGATTGGACGCCTTGTCCGCCTTCGCCTGCTAATACCATTTTTGTTCTAGCCATTTTTATTTACCTTTCATTGTTAATTATTACTTTTAAACGGGCTTACCGATTATAAACCTTCTCTTGAAAGAAATTCTTTTACTTCAAAGCATTCTTCCATTTGTTTTAGTCTGCCCCAAGTATCTACGTTGTTAGTTCTCCAGTTGAGTGGACAAAGTGAAAGTACTTCAACGAATGAGAAGCCTCCCATTTCAACGTTTTTAAGAGCTTTTGTGAAGGTTTTTCTTAATGCTCTTAAATTTGAAACAGAAGCACGTGCAACGTAAGATTTTTCAGGGTTAGCAATAGCGGCAACCATTTCAGCACCTTTAGCCGGTTTACCTGTAACTTCGCAATCACGTCCGTAAGGTGTTGTTTCTGTACGTTGACCTGGCATTGTTGTTGGAGACATTTGACCGCCTGTCATACCATAGTTAGTGTTGTTAGCTACGATAATAAGCATTTTTTCGCCTCTTACACTAGCGTTAACCAAGTGTTGAGAACCGATTGCAAGGCCGCCGCCGTCGCCCATGTAAGCAATACCAATTGCTTCAGGGTTAGCTCTTGTTACGCCATAGATAACCGGAGTTGTACGTCCGTGGTGAGTTTGAACTGTGTCAACGTCCATATAGTTCCAGCTAAGCAATGAACATCCGATATCACAACCAAAAACGGCTTTTTCTTTTAAATTTAAATCATCAATAGCAAAAGCTAAAGATTTTAAAATCATACCATGACCGCAGCCCGGGCAGAATTTGCTTGCGCCGACTTGGGCATTTTGCGCGTTAGGTAGATTTGGTGGTAATGTTAATACCTCTGTCATATTATTTCTCCTTATGAATTTTATTTTTGATTTAATACTTATACGGTAGCAGGTGTTTTAACCATTGCTTCAACTTTTTCAACCAAGTCGTCGCCGGTTACGCCAACGCCCATTTTGAATAATGTTGAATATGGTGTTGTTAAACCGTATAATTTTTCTAATACCATTTGAGCTAATTGTCCGTTAGCAGATTCTGTAAACAACACTTGTTTAGCACGTTTAACAGCTTCTCTTAACGGTTTAACTGCAAGCGGTCTGATTGTGATAGGTCTGAATAAGCCGGCTTTAATACCTTTTGCTCTTAATTCATCAATTGCTGTCATCGCAGAACGAGCTACAATACCGTGTGCAATGATAAGAATTTCAGCATCATCAGCTTTGTATTCAAAGTATTCCGCAACTTCTTCAGCCATTTTGTCGTAATCAGCTTGATATCCGTCGAGAACTTCCATCAACTCTTCTTCCATATTGTAAGTATTTCTCATGTGAGTTGATTCTCTGTCAACACCGATTTTGCCAGGAGCTAACAGGGCAGCTTCAGTCGGAACCATTGAAATGCCGCGGCTAGCCGGATCATATAACATAACAGGTTCTCTCATTTTACCTTGGTAACCGTCAGCAAGAACATATGTTGGGAAGCGGTATTTCCAAGCTGTGTTGAACGCTTTAATCATATAATCATATAAGTCTTGGTGGCCGGCAGTTGAATAAACGATTCTGAAACCTTCTCCGTTACCACCGTAACAAGTCAATCTTGTTTCTTGTTGAGCGTAGATAACGGTTGCTGTTGACGGGCCGCCTCTTTGCATAACTGCGCATACAAAAGGTATTCTCATCATTTCAGCCATAGATTGGGCGTCTTGCATAATTACGTTACCAGGGCCGGCTGTTGCTGTGAAAGCTCTTTTGCCAGCTAATATTCCGCCGATGGTTGAGAAACCGGCAGATATTTCATCTTCTGTTTGTAAAAATCCTGCTTCTGTTTTCGGAAGCAATTTACACCAAGTGTGCATAATTTCGTTTTGCGGTGTAATCGGGTAACCATACATGAATTCAGCTTCTGCTGCGTTTGCGGCATATGCTAAAACTTCATTTCCGGTTAAAAACATCTTCGTGTCTTCTTTAATAAGTTTGTTTACCATATTTTTCCACCTTCTTTGGTTATAATTGTACTCTTATATCGTAATACAAACATATGATTTTGACAAAAAAATATCTTTGTAAATTTATGTAAAACTTTTGAATTTTTGGATTAGAAAAAGTAAAATTTATATTTCAGATACCTTATATAATATGGAAAAGATTTAGGAAATGTGAATATGAATTTAACAATTACCCCGAAATTTCAGGCATTGCCATCGGCAAAACAAAATTCTCAAACTAACAGTACTGTTAGTTTACCAAAGTATTCACATACTTTGGTAAATGATACTGTCTCTTTTGGTAATATATCAAGAGCGGTTAATACTGTAGCAGACCATTTGCAGGCGCAAGTTGCGGCTGATTCCGGCCGGCTTTCGCGTATAGCAACAACTTATTTGGATGTTTTAGAATCTGTTGCATTTCGTTTGAAAGATAAGGGCTTTTTATTTGATAGAGCATACGCTGAACTTCACCCAGTAAAATCTCCGGAAGCTTATACAAGTAAAATTATGCGTTCAGGCCATTTTAAGGTTTCAGATACAATCAGATCGACTTTGTATTGTAATAATTCCTATGACTTGTCTTTGCTGAACGACAGCCTTCTTCCTGAAATGGAAAAACGCGGCTTTATTCTTTCAACAACTGAAAAATCTATTAAAGACTTGATAAAAAGAGGCTATCTCCCAAACTCCCTTGAAGCATCAGATTTAAATAAAAAAATAACTGTACCGGATTTAGATATAAGATTGGATAATGTTTCTGAGCAAGTTACAAAACTTTCTCCGGATTTGAGATATAGTATAAGCAAACCGCAAAAATCAGGTTATGAAGATATTCAAATGCGCTTTATAAGAAATTTTGATAAAAATAAAAATCCTATTCAGCATGAATTAATTATACTATTTGGCCCAAATTATTCAAAAGCAAAACATGATGAGTCTGATTATGTTTATGATGCATTGCGAAAGTTCGATGAACTTGCCATGAAGTTTGAGGACGACACAATTGGTTCTCATTCTCAAAAAGCTAACCGCTATATTGAACTTATTACACAAATGTTTAGAGGTAAAATTTCTGAAAAACTATTCCTTAATGCTAAAAATAAAGACTTATACGATATTTCTGAAGAAGTGCCAATTTGTTTTTCAGAAGCTGATAAAGTTATGTTTAAAAGTTATTTTTCAGGACTTCAAGACCGTATGAAATCTGTATATGCTGAGGCAAAGAAAGCCGCAAATATCAGTCCTACGGCGAAAAAACAACTTACAAGAGACTTAAAGCATGATATCAGTTGTTTGAATGATATAAAAGAAAAATTAACCAATACAATTGAGCATTATAATTATCTATCAGATTTGAAACATCCTTAAACCTTAATTATAGCAACATTTTCAATATGATAGGAATGGCAGAACATATCAAAAGGCTGGATGCTTTCAACGCGGCAGCCTTTTTCTGTAAGATATTTCAAATCGCGTGCAAGCGTTGCAGGATTGCAGCTTACGTATATAATGTGCCCTTTGCTGAGCCTTAACACTTCATCCAAAGACGTTTTTGTGCAACCTTTGCGAGGCGGATCAATAATGGTAATGTCAAATTTGCGGGTTTCTTTTTGCAAAAATTCTGCCGCATCAGAATTGTGAATTTCAACGTTTTTTATTTTGTTTATTTTTAAACTTTCTTTTGCTCTTTCAGTTGATTCAGAGTTTTCTTCAACTGTAACAACCTTTTGGGCCGCATCTGAAACACATATGCCGAAAGCCGAAATCCCGGCATAGGCATCCAGCACCAGCGGATTTTTGTAATTTTTTTCAATGTATGTTTTTACATAAGAAAAAATATTCTCGGCACTTTTGGGGTTAATCTGGAAAAAAGTGTCAGCACCGATTTTGAATGTTTTATCAAGAATTTTTTCTTCAATAAAATCTTGACCAAATAAACATTCGGTTTTTGGCCCAAGAATTACATTTGTCTTTTTAGAATTAAAATTTAGGCAAACACCTGTAACTTCATAAAATTCATCATAAATAGCTTTTGCAAAATCATTTAATCGTTCAAAACTTTTAGTTGCATTTACGACGAGAGTTACAAGATTTTGGGATTTTAACGAAGATGAGCGGATTACGACATGGCGAAGATCGCCGGAATGTTTTTTCTCATTAAAGCCAGATACGCCGAAATCAAAAGCATGTTCTCTTATAAAATTTATAATTTTGTCTGTTATTTCAGGCTGGATAGGGCAGTATTTTATATTAACAATTTCATGGCTTTGCGGCTTGTAATACCCGGCTAAAATCCTTTTGGATACTTTTGTTTGAGAAACCGGGTACTGAATTTTATGCCTGTAATTTTTTATTTCAGGGCTTGGAATAGGTTTTGGAATTTCGATATCAAGATTAGCAATTGTGCGGATTGCGTCTTGTACGATTTGTCTTTTAAGTTCCAGCTGGTATTCGTAATCAATAAACTGAAGCTGGCATGCCCCGCATACTTTCTGCATTGGACAAAAAGGATTTACACGGTGTGCAGACGGCGTCATAACTTCAAGGGTTTTTGCGTTGGCGAAATTTTTGTTAGCTTTAAGAATTTTTGCACACACAACATCCCCAGGACAGGCACCTTCAACAAAAACAACATACCCATCGACTTTAGCTATGCCGTAACCTAGGTTAGAGAATTTTTCGATATTAAGAGTAACAACATCATTTTCGTGCATAATTTGATTTTAGCACAAACTAATCAGCAATATATTTAAAAGTAATCAGTTATCTAATGTTAAAATAAAAATTTTATTCACAAACCTATTGACAACCATAAATGTTTTGGTTAATATAAAACTTGCTGAGGGCGTTTAGCTCAGTTGGTAGAGCGCCTCCCTTACAAGGAGGATGTCAGAAGTTCGAGTCTTCTAACGCCCATTTATAATAAGAGCCAGAAAAGGCTCTTTTTTAGTGGCTTTTTCATTGGATTTCCTTTGTGTTTTTATTAAAACGCAAAATAATTGTCATGCTGAATGAATCCAGACCTTAAAGATTTATCCGAAAGTTGGTAAGGTACTGGACTTTGTTAGGCCAGGATCATTCAAAATTTTTAAGATCCTGAAACGAGTTCAGGATGACAAAAATTGAGGTTTGCTTTGCCAATCAATTTCAGCATCACTTTTTTATTATGCTGCAAAAATTTTACGAGAATGGGGTTCAACTGTTAACTTGAAACAAAAATTAGAGTTGTTCGTCAGTAGTATTATTAAGAGTTGCAGAAGATAAGAAGAGGATTTTTTTTAATGAGTGTGAATGTGCAATTACCAAAAATCGAAGAAGATCTTTATAAAGATCTTCAATGTACTTATATCAATGATAATATTGTTTGTGCTGATACTGATGATGATATTGCTTTGAATGAGCCTAAAACTTTTAGTTCTATTTCTAACGATGATGATATACTGCAAATGTATTTAAAAGATATAGGTAAGATACGACTGCTTACGTCAAAAGAAGAAAAAGAGCTTGGCAAGCAGATTAAAGAGGGTAAACCTTCTCAGGCTGATGTTGCAAAAAGAAAACTTGTTCAAGCTAACCTTCGACTTGTTGTAAGCATTGCAAAAAAATATATCGGTCAAGGGGTTCTTTTTATGGATTTGGTTCAGGAAGGTTCTTTAGGACTTATTAAAGCAGCTGAAAAGTTTGACTATTCAAAGAATTTTAAGTTTTCTACATATGCAACCTGGTGGATTAAACAGACAATTATGAGAGCTATTTCTAATAATTCACGTACAATTAGAATTCCTGTGCATATGGCTGACAAAATTCGTAAATATAAGCGCGTTTTTACAATGTTGTCTTTTGAGCTTGGCAGAGAGCCTACTGATTTGGAAATAGCTGAAAGAATGGAGCTTTCAGAAAAGAAATTATCTGCTATTAAAAAAGCAATTATCAAAGAGCCTATCAGTCTCGAAACACCTGTTACAGATGATTTAAACGTGGGCGACTACATTCAGGATAAAACCAACAATCTTCCGGATGTTCAGACCAAGAATAATTCTCTTAAAGGCTCAATTAACGAACTTCTTTCAACGCTTAATGAAAGAGAAAAGAAGATTATCAACTGCCGTTTTGGAATTAACGGCGAAACCCCTAGAACCCTTGAACAATTAGGGATAGAAATGGGGTATTCAAAAGAACGTATCAGACAGTTAGAGGATTTAGCGTTAAGCAAAATTCGTGAAAAGCGCGAATACAGACATTTTAAAGACTATATCGATGACTAATGTAATCTAGCCGGCATTAATGCCGGTTTTTTTTTTTTAGCCGATAAGTGATTTTGCAAATTCAATAGATTGTTCGTTAATTTCGCCTCCAGCAAGCTCAGCGAGTGCTTTAATTTTGTTCTCGCCTGTCAGAACGTAAACTTCTACAGTAGTTTCATCTGTCTGAGATTTTCTAACATAAAAGTGTTTATCGGATTTTGAGGCAATTATGGCCTGGTGCGTAATCAAAATAATCTGGTGAAATTTAGATAACTCAACAATTTCATCAGCAACGCTCTGTGAGGCTTTACCGGAGATTCCTGTATCGATTTCATCAAATATAACCGTATCTATGTCATCAGTTTGTGCAAATATTGATTTTATAGCAAGCATGACCCTTGATATTTCACCGCCTGAAGCTACTTTAGCAAGTGGTTTTAAGTCTTCAGATACGTTTGTTGATATTAAAAATTCAACATTATCGCCGCCATCTGACGCTAAATCCTTTGGGGTTACTGCTATTTGGAATTTAGCTTTCGGCAGTTCTAGTTTTTCCAGTTTTTCTTGAATATACGCAGATAAAACATTTGCATAATTATTTCTGTGTTCAGTAATTGCGGCGGCTATTACTTCAAGTTTTTTGAGGGTTTGTGTAAGCTCTGCTTCAATTTCCTCAATATTTTGGGTAGAGAATTCGATTGACGCAAGCTCATCGCTCAGTTTTTTATAGGTTTCAAGAACTGAAAGAAGTGAGCCTCCATACTTTCTTTTTAGTTTATCAAGCATGTAAAGCCGTTCTTGAATTTCATTTAAGCGTTCGGTATCGTTGTCAAGATTTTGGCTGTAGTTACGTAAATCTGACGACAAATCTCTCAAAGTTTCTATATTATCAATGAGCGATTGCTCAATATCAGTTAATTTTGTATCAAAAGCAGCGGCTTTAGAGATATTTTGTTTTATTTTGCCCAAAGCTTCAAGAATGGAGCCGTCATCTCCGTTTATAGCCCAATAAGATGAACCCGTAAGCTCTTTAAGTTTTTCTGCATTTTCTAAAACTTCAAGTTCTGTATTCAAATCATCGTCTTCTGTTTCACTTTGGATTTCGGCGCTTTCAATTTCGTTAATTTGAAACTTTAAGAATTCAATTTGTGATTCTGTAATATCAGCCGTATTTTTAGCCTTATCAAGTGCTGATTTAAGGTTTTGGTATTCGCTAAAGAGTTTTTTGTAATCCTCAAGCTGCGCGCCATAAACGTCTTTTGCATAAGTATCTAAAAGGGTTATATGGTACTTTGGCTGCAAAAACGAATACGTTTGGTGCTGAGAATGAATATCTAAGAAAAGCGAACGTAAATTCTTTACAAAATCCTGACTGACAAGTGTCCCATTAACCCTTGTTCTAACTGCGTTTTGCGTGATTTCTTTTGTAATAACAATTTCATTAGAAAAATAGTCAATTCCGTTTTCTTCAAATAATGTGTTTAGTTCATGTTTGGAGTTTTCTATAACAAGCTCAATTACAGCTTTTTCGCATCCTGTTTTTATAACTTCTTTTGATACCCTTGGGGCAAATGCAATATCGATTGCATTGATTAAAATACTTTTACCTGCGCCGGTTTCGCCGGTTATTACGTTCAGACCGGCATGGAAGTTTGCATATAATTCATCAATTAATATATAGTTTTTAATTTTTAATTGCTTAATCATATCTATAGAATAGCTTAAAATCTTTATTTGAGCAATAAATTAAATGTTTTTAATAAAAAAAGCGGAATATATATTCCGCTTTTTTCTCTTATAAATAACTGTTGTCTATTTTCCGTAAAGAACTGCACGGCCAGCAGCTGTAGACGGTAAAATAGTTTGATCGTAGAACATAACCGGATAAATATCAGTCGGGTTAGAAA
>USGC01000001.1 GCA_900554095.1 uncultured bacterium | reverse complement strand
GGGGGGCTCGCGAGATGTAACCTCTTCTTAGGAAAATAAAATACATTAACTAAGGGTTATGCCGTTGAATCAAGAGCGTCTTTATAGATGTCAAGGCATGCCCTGGAATAACACGGTTTCTCCACCAGGCGCATAAACCAAGCATGATTATGAATTTCGTATAAATTATAAAACTTTTTTTAAACGTTCAACAACAAAAGTTAACGCTCCTTGCTGTGCTTCAAAGACGGATTTGCAATCGGAGCATGCTTTTGTGTAAAAATCTTTATCAGAGAGAAGTTTTTCAAGATAAGTTTTCAGTTCTTCCTTAGAATTAACAACTTTGCCTGCATCAGACTGACCTAATATATGGTAGATATCGCGGAAATTATGTATTGAAGGGCCTGAGACAACGGGTTTGTTATAAACTACTGCTTCAAGAGGGTTGTGTCCGCCAGTTTTGTTAAAGCTGCCCCCGATAAATGCAAAGTCGCATAGGGCGTACATTTTGCCAAGTTCACCCATCGTGTCAAGCAAGATGATGTCTTTATCAGCAAATGTGTCGCTTTTTGAACGGAAGCCATATGAAAGACCTGTTTGCTTTATAAGATTTTCGATGTGCGGCAGTCTTTGAAGGTGTCTTGAAACATGTAGCAATTTTAAGTCTTTAAATTCTTGTTTTAAGTCTTTAAATGTGTCAAGGATTATTTCATCTTCGCCCGCATGGGTGCTGCCTGCAATCATTAAGCGGTTTTCGCCCTTTTGAATGTCAATATTTACATCTAATTTTTTTATATCGAATTTTAAATTGCCCATGCATTCTGTGCAGTCAGGGTTTGCGCCTGAAGCTATTAACTTTTGTTTATCTTCTTCGCTTTGGGTCAAAATTCCTGTGTAATTTTTTAAAACTTCTTTAAAAAATAATCTTAAATGTTTGTATAATTTGAAAGTTGAGTCTGAAATTCTGCCATTAATTATGAATAAAGGAATATTTTTTTTGCGGCAGAGGTAGGCAAACGTCGGCCAAATCTCTGTTTCAGCGATTAAAACGACTGATGGGCGGATGTTGTTTAAAAATCCTTTCACGCAAAAAGGTATGTCAAACGGAAAATAAGTAATAAAGTCTGCGATATTTTCGTATTTTTTATGCGCTATATCCTGCCCTGTTTTTGTGCCGGTTGTGATTACAATTTTATAATCAGGAAATGTTTCTTTAATTTTTTTTGTCAAATTTTCAAGCGCAATAACTTCTCCGACAGAAACTCCGTGAAGCATAATAACCTTTTCGCCAAGTGAAGGATTTTTAAAAAATCCGAGTTTTTCTTTCCATCCATAAAGAAACTTCCTGTTTAATACCCTGATAATGTAGTAAAACGGGAGAAGTATTAAAAATAAAATTGTTGATAAAATACCATAAATATACATTTCTTTAATATTATACACAGAAAAAGAAATTGTGTTAATATTAAAAATATAAAATTTAAGGGGGCTTTATATGAAAGACAAAACTTTATTGATGATACCCGGCCCGACACCTGTGCCGGAAAGCGTTTTACTAGAAATGGCGCATTCGCCTGTTCCTCACAGAAGCCCTGAGTTCTCGAAAATTCTAAATGAAACAACTGAAGATTTGAAGTGGATTTTCCAAACCAAAAACGATGTTTATATTTTTGCAGCAAGCGGGACTGGTGCAATGGAAGCAGCGCTTTCAAATTTAATTAATCCTGGTGATAAGGTTTTGGCGCTTGTTATTGGAAACTTTGGCGCGCGCTGGGGCAAAATTGCAGAAAGTCATGGCGCTGTTGTTGAAAAAATAGAAGTTCCTTTTGGCGAGGTTATAAACCCGCAAGTTTTAAAAAAACGTCTTGATGAAGATGCAAATAAAGAAATTAAAATAGTTACTCTGACACACTCTGAAACCTCAACAGGGGCTGTGAATGATCTTAAAGAACTTTGCCGCATAATAAAAGAGCATGGGGCATTATCTGTTGTTGACGGAGTTACATCAGTCGGGGCAATGGACATAAAAGTCGATGAATGGGGAATTGATGTTTTAGTTTCAGGTTCTCAAAAAGGCTTTATGATACCGCCGGGATTATCCTTTTTAACGGCGAGTGATAAGGCTTTTGAGGTTCATAAAAAATGTAAATACCCGGGATTTTATTTTAATTGGAGCAGTTACAAAAAATCTTTGGGTGAAAATACAACCCCCTTCACTCCGGCTGTTAATCTGGTATGTGCCCTTCATAAGGCGATGAAAATGCTTAGAGAAGAAGGTTTGGAAAATATTTTGCAGCGGCACAAACATAATGCCATGCTGCTTCGAAATTCTTTGCGCGAGATGGGATTTAAACTTTTTGTAGAAGATGACGCCAAAGCAAGTTATGCTGTTACGTCAATATATCCTATAGAAGGAGTTTCTGTAAGTGAAATCCGCAAAATTTTAAAGGAAAAATACGATATTATTGTTGCCAACGGCCAAGGCGATTTGAAAGACAAAATTTTCCGTATCGGTACACTGGGTTTTGTCTCAGAACGTGATGTTTTGTCAGTAATCGGCGCTTTAAAATCAATAGTTAGTGAAGTCAAATAACTGTTGACATTACAGTGAATAATCTATAAAATATTTGTATGGCAATAGTATATTTAAGTTTAGGTTCAAATAAAGGCGATAGAATCGGTTATGTTCAACAGGCAGCCAGTCTTCTCGGCGCATCTGAGAATATAAGCGTAATTCGTACATCAGCTTTTTACGAAACTGAACCTTGGAATATGTCTTCAGATACTTGGTTTGTCAATGCTGTTGTCGAAATTAAAACAAAACTCTCTGCGCATGAGCTTTTAGATACATGCAAACGTATTGAAGCCCAGCTTGGGCGCAAGAATTCTGGCTCTCAGAATTACGAAGACCGCACAATTGATATTGATATTCTTTTTTACGATAAAGAGATAATTAATGAAGAAAGCCTCGTAATTCCGCATAAATACGTTCATTTGCGTGCATTTACGCTTGTTCCTATGCTTGAACTTGCGCCGGACTTTGTTCATCCTGTTTTGCATAAGTCAATTATTGATTTGCATTCAGATTTAGAAAACCCTGAAATGGTATTTCTTTATGGCACTAGAGTCGAAATCTAAAATCGCAATCATAGGCGGCGGCCCTGCGGGATGTTTTTGTGCTTACTGTTTAAAGCAGAACGGTTTTTCGCCGGTTATTTTTGAAAAGAATTCACCGCTAAAAACGCTTTTGCCTACAGGCGGAGGACGCTGCAATCTTGCGCATGCAGAATTTGATTTTAAAGAACTTGCCAAAAATTACCCGCGTGGTGAAAAGTTTTTATATTCAGTATTTTCGAAGTTTTCAACGTCGGACACAATCGAGGTTTTTGAAAAAATTGGAGTAAAAACGTATATTCAAGATGATATGCGGATTTTCCCAATCTCAAACAGCGCGTCTGATGTTAGAGCAAAAATGCTTGAGGCAATTAAGGGGGCTAAGTTTATAAAAGAAAATGTTTTATCTGTCAAGCCTTGTAATGGAGGATATGAAGTAAAAACGAACGGCGGCAGTTATTTCTTTGAGAAAGTTATATTTTCAATAGGCGGCCATGCGTCGTTTGATTTACTTAAAAATTTAGGCATTGAAATTGTAGCTCCAAAACCTGCGCTTACAGGCTTAAGGACTATACAGAACTTTAAATCTTTATCCGGTGTTTCTGTTCAAAATGTTAGCGCAAAAGTTGGAAAACAAAATTTTAGAGGGGATTTTTTATTCACGCACGATGGAATTTCGGGGCCTGTGGTGTTTACTGTTTCATCGATAATGGCGCGTGAAGCTTTTCCTTATAAAATCACGTTTGATTTTGCCGGCGAAATTGATTTGCAGTGTATGTTGAATGAAAATCCGCACAAGTCAGTAAAAAATCTCCTTTCTGGATTAGTTCCAAAATCTTTTGCAGCTTATATTACAGAGCATGCCGGCGTTTCCGAGAATTTAAAATGCTCAGATGTCAACGGTAAAATACGAAATGCGATTTTAAAATACCTAAACGATTTTGAGGTTGAAGCGGTATCAGTTTCTGGCGGGGGAGAAGTCGTAACGTCAGGCGGCGTTGACCTTCGAGAAGTCAATTCAAAAACGCTGGAGGCTAAAAAATATCAAGGAATATATTTCTGCGGTGAAGTTCTTGATATAGACGGCTTATGCGGCGGCTTTAACCTTCAAAACTGCTGGTCTACGGGTTACTTGGCCGCACAAGGGGTTGCCAAGTCAGCAAATTAGGCATTTGTATTTAATTCTTTTGCAAGTTTTTTCTCGATTTCTTCTTTTACTTTGAAATTTTTGTTGTCTTTGTCCAGGTACCTTAAACCTACCATAATTGCCGGCACTGCGATTCCAAGCGCAGCTATGCAAGAACCTATGTTTTTAAAAATGGATTTTCTCTTTAATGATTTTACTTCTTTCAGGAATTTTTCCAGAATTTCATTTTCAGTCAGCTTTACTTCTGGATTTTTAGTTTTAAAAGAAGTTTGGTATTCATTGAATTTTGTATAAAGATTTTCAAGTTTTGTTCTTACGCCTTTGACTTCTTCTATGTCAATGTATTTTCTTGTATCAGGTGCGCTGTCAAGGTTTTTAGAATCTATAACATTTATAATGTCAGACATTTTGGACATTTTTACAACAATATTGTCTTTGTTTTGCGGGTTGCATATGAAATCGTAAATCTCAAAATCCTTTCCGATTGTCGGGAATTTTTTAAGACTTTCAAGCAGTGTCTTGTTTTGCATTGCTTGTTTAAGTTCAGCGCTTTCTATTACTCTAGCATCAAGGTCAATCGGTTTGTTATGATTTTTCAGTGCTGATTTTTCAAAGTGGTTTTGGATTTTCGGTCCAAGCAGATACATAAACATCCAGAACCCGCCTTCTTTTACAATATAACCAATTTGATCCTGCGGATTTCTGCTTTCAAAAATCCTTTCACTGGAAATCGCACCATCAACTATCATTAAGTTTTTAGCAGGCGAAAACATGAAATCTTCAAATCCGCCGGTGAAGCTTGTTTGTTTTGATTTCTGCGAAGATAAGCTGTGTATGGCTCCAAAGGCTTGTGGAACGGATTTTAGCGGGAAAGCAGTGTCTTGTTCTTTTGCTTTCTCTTGTTTTTTTCCGTGCTTTTTAAGATAAAGATCTTTAATGTGCTGCTCCGTATGAGAGTGTCTAAACTTCGTCAAACCCCAGTATGAAAGAATTGTCAAAAGTGTTGAGGCAACAAATTTTCCAAAAGACAGGCCTTTAAATGTTTTTGCATTTTTTCCTGCTTTTTGCAAAGCGCTTTGAATTGTTTCTGTAGGGGCATACTGTTTAGCTTTTTCAAGAATTTTAGGGTCTTTTAACACTCTTACATCAATTTCCGGATCATATTTGAGAGATTTAAAAAGAGTTAAATCAAGAATTTTTTTAAATCCGGGAATTCCGAAAAGCCAAATAGCTTGAGTGCCGAATTCATCTATAAATCTGTCTCTTCCTTCAACTTCGTCGCCTGTAATGTATGATGCAGTGGTTAAACCAATGCTGTTTGCGACATCTTTTATTGCTAATGGCACAAGTGAATTGCTGTTGCCAAGGGTAGAGTATATTTTGCTTGCTGGTGGTAATATCATTTCCTTTTCCTTTTAATTCCGGCAAATGCAAAGATACATTTGCTCATACAATCTATCACAAGCCCCAAATTAAGTTCATTAACTTTACGCGAGGGGCATTCGCTTTTTTTATAGATTGTCGTCGAAATCTTAAAGTCATTGTCTTTCCTTTCACATTTTATTTTAAGTACCGTAAAAATTTTTATTGCTTTTATTTTGTTTTTTCTTAAATTTTTTTAACAAATTAAAAGACCTTGAATATTGTTTTCAAGGTCTTGTTTGAATTTATTTTCCTAACAGCATAAGCTTGTGGTCTATTTTTCCAACAAAACCTCAAATTCACTTATTCTGCGTCGTAATTGATTTATTATAATCATGGTAAAAATATCTTACAAAAGAAATGTTTTTTTGTAAAGCATAAATTGTTTTTTCTTGCAAAAATATAACGGTTTTGTTACGATTTTATCTAGAGGGAGAAGGTATGATTTTATTTTTTATATCGTTAATTTTAGTTTTTCTTGCTTCGTATTTTATTGCAAGCGCTTATGCGAAAAATAATTCTATAGAAGGGATAATATATATATTACTAAGTGCTTTTGCGCAAGTGGTGCTAAGCGTAGAAATTTTATCTTTGTTTAAAGCGATTTCAGTGCCGGGGATTCTGATTTTGAATGTCATAATGCTTTTGGGCGCTGCTTATCTGTGGAAAAAAAGCGCGAAACCCTTATATAGTATATCTGTAAAAGGCTTTTTTAATCAATTTTTTAACGCATTAAAACTTGATAAATATTTGATTGTACTATTTGTGGGCTGGTGTGTGTTTATCGGCGTATCGCTGTTTTTGATGACGATTATGCCTGTTGTAAATGCGGATGCAGGCTCATATCATGTGTTGAGAAGCACTTTTTGGATTTTGAACCGTTCTTTAGATCATTTTACAATTGCG
This sequence comes from uncultured bacterium, assembly GCA_900554095.1. GTDB lineage: Bacteria > Cyanobacteriota > Vampirovibrionia > Gastranaerophilales > Gastranaerophilaceae > Scatenecus. The sequence continues at coordinate 41,403 of USGC01000001.1, read as the reverse complement.
GATTCAAGAAATCTTCTTCTCCCTATTAATTCAGAAATTCTGTATGCTTGGGTAATTTTGTTTACAAAACGGCTTGCATTTTTCGGCTTTTTTGCATTCAGCGGTTATATTCTTTCAATTCTTTCTCTTTATGGAGTATTAAGGATTTTAAAATTCTCAATGCGAGTAAGATTATGGTGCATTTTTATGCTGTCTTCGTTTGCGGGCGTGATTGTGCAGTCAACCGGAACCGAAACAGATATGATAGTTGCAGGGCTCGTGTTTTCAAGTATTTACCTATATTGGACGGCGTTGAAAGAAAAAAGAATAGTTCCTGTATTTTTTTCAGCATTAGCGTATGCTCTAGCTTTAGGAACAAAATCAACTGCTTTTATGGCGGTTCCGGGTGTTGGACTTTTTATGATAGGGCTCGGAATTTATTATAGAAAAAAAGAGTTTTACCGATTGTTTTTGCTGTTTTTGATTTTCGGAACTTTGAACTTTTTAATATTTTCATTTTATAACTATGTTTTAAACTTTATAAATTATGGAAATTTTATAGGAAGTCCAGCATTTTTGCAGGCTCACAGCAACCATCAGGGACTTAGGGCAATACCTGCGAATTTCACTAAATATTTATTTTTATTTTTTGACTTTACCGGATTTCACTGGGGGGAATACTTTGGAGGAAAGATTTTGGCGGTAAGAGATGCGTTTTTATCCTTCATGAATTTGTCGGATATAACTGATGGTATATACAATCCCAGCAACAAAAACTTAAATCAGTCCTTATTGGAACCATTAATGGGTTTGGGCGTTTTGGGTTTTCTTGTTTATTTACCGTGCTGGCTGTGGGCTTTAATAAAACCGATTTTTAAACATAACAGGCAGGTGTATTTTATCGCAGCATTCGCGCTACTGTTGTTTATTAATATTGCAGTTATGTCATATCAGCTGCAATATATGATATTCAGTATAAGATTTTTGATATTCTTCTGTGTTGTATCGTCGCCTGTTCTTGTATGGTCTTATTTCAAGAGAAATTCATTGGGAAAATTTATTATAGTTTTATTTGCAATGTTTTATATGACACTTGTGTCAACACACCTGTGGGCAAGACCGTTTAACCGTATTATAAAGTATTTTAAAGCAGGAGCAACTGTGGCCGAAATTCGCAACGTTGCAAGCTGTTCCAACTTTGTTCCGCAAGTTGAGCAATCTCCTGAGCTTATTAAAAAACTGCCTTTTGTAGACAGTCCGTGCGTAATTAGAAATTATTTTAAAAAGTACGGGAAAGACACTAAAATTCTATATTTCCCAAACAATGCAGAAGATTTGCTTCAGACTAACCTTCTCAATCTATCAGGATATCATATTGATTTTGGTCTGATGGAAGATATAGAAAATATTGATTTGAGCAAATATAATATGCTTGTCGTAATGCTTAACCACCAGTATGCTAGTAATGTTAAACTTTATGAGGATCGAAAAAATGACGTTTATGTGAATCCGAATTCCGGTACTGTCTATTATCGCAAAAATGAGGATAATCCGTGTTTTTATTATGATAATTCCGGCATGGCAATTGCAGATGTGAATAATCCTGATATTCAGCCTTGTTTTGTAAGATGTGTGTTTACAGAAAATTACTATAAGAAAAATAATTTAAAAGAAATTGATAAGCTAAAGATTTTGAAAAATGCTATCGAACGCAGAGATGCCGGCCCAAACGATCAATATTGGATTTATTACGTTTATGAAAATCAGAATAATAAAATAAATGAGGAAAAACATGCCGAAAATTAGTGTAATAGTTCCTGTTTATAATGTACAAGTTTTTTTGAAAGATTGTCTCGACAGCCTTGTCAATCAAACCTTGAGCGATATTGAAATCATTTGTATTAATGACGGCTCAACAGATAATTCGCTTGATATATTAAATGATTATGCAAGAAATGACAAAAGAATTATTGTTTATTCTCAAGAAAATGCCGGGATAAGTTCAGCGAGAAATAAAGGTTTGGAGCTTGCAAAGGGTGAATATATATCTTTTGTAGATTCTGATGACTGGATTTCAAGAGATTTTTACGAAAAGCTTTACGAAAAAGCTACCTTTAACAAAGCAGATATTGCTGCAGGTAACATTGAATATTATCAGGAAGGTAAGTTTATAAAAGATAATTATCTTTCAAAAAAGACATTTGCTCTTGATAAAAATGTAATTTCTTCAATTAATGATAAACAGAAATTTACGCATTCTGTCGTTGTATGGAACAAAATTTACAAACGAGAATTCATCAAAAATACCGGACTGAAGTTTCCTACAGGTATGAAATTTGAAGATAATTTTTTTACATTTCTTATAATTTTTTCTGCATCTGTGATTGTAACCGAAAGTTCTGTTACTTATTACTATAGGATTAACAAAAATTCAATCATGTGTACAGCTTTCTCAACTAATGCAATGTTTGATATTTTCAAAGTGCTTTCAGAAACGACAAAGTTTGTGAATAAGAATTCTTTCCCTGAAAACATTCAAAATGATATTAAAAAAATACTGGATTGTTATAAAATTAATACATTATTCAGTTGGCTGGATGGCTTTGTGCCTGACAATTTTAAGGATGAATTTCGTGCAAAGACCGTTGAAGTATTTAAAAATATAGATATTTCTAATAATAGTTACGCAACTGCTAAAACTAAAAGGCGTTATAACAAAGTTTTAGGAAAGAAAAAATCATTTTTTGATTTTTTTAAACATTAGTTAACGTAGCTGATTTCGTAATACCCGTTGTTAAGATAAATTTTGAAGCGGATTTTTTCTCCATTGTAATATTGTGGAGGTTTTTTAAAGCGTGGAAGCCGCATTAACATGTAGTAGACTTCATCATTAACAGATTTGTTAGAGGATTGTGAAATAAAACGGCGATTTAAGAGTTTCCCCGAATTGTCAACAGAAAATTCAATAAGACATTCCCCTTCACCTTTTACGGCAGCAAGGTTTAATCTGGCTAAGAGGGCATTTCTAACGGCACCTTTGTAATTTAAAAATTCTCTGGCATCCATTTTTTTAATTTCAGTTGAAACATTTTGCCCATTTGGCTGTGTTTTGGGCTGAGGAAGTTTTACCTGCCGCTGCGAGTTTGCAGGAACTGCAACATTTTTTTGAATGCTAGGTTTAGGCTGTTTTTTTTCAATTTTTTGTTCTTTTGGTTTTTGCGGCAGCGGTGTAGGTGTAACCTTTTGCTTTTGAGGGATTGTTACGTCCGCTTCGAGTGGTACCTGTTGTGGCGTCGGTTTTGGCATGTGTACCGGTTCTGCGATTTTTGGCTCTTGCCATAGCTGCTCTATGGATGGAATATTTTTAACAGTTTGAGCAGGCTGTTTTTGTATCGGTGAAGACTTTTGAGGCGTTTGTGTCATTGTCCAGGGAAGAATTGCAAGAATAATACAAAATATAAAAAATGCAATAGGAAATATTTTTTGTAAAGAGATTACCGGTATAGCAAATTCTTTATAGGAAGTTTTTTCTTGCTTAGGCGGTTCTATTTCTATAAAAATATCATTGCCGCATTTGCAATAATCCGGTTTTATTTGATATTCTTCGCTGCATTCTGAACATTTAAACATTTTTTTAACCTCAATTTCTTACTTTTTCTATATCTGAAAAATCGCTGGGTGAACTGAATTTGTTGCTAGTAGAGATTACAAATCCTCCGTTAACGTTGGTAATAATTCTTTTTGTTCTTGGCGGGAAATTTAAGATACTTGTACCTTGATAGCCGAGAATAACGGGTTTTATCATATTGATTGCAATAGTATTGTAAGCCGGCGTGTTAGACCAAACCCTTAGATTAGAAATCCGTCCGGCACGGTCAACTGTGAAAGAAAATTTGAATGTTGTACCTAAAGGCGCATGCACTTTAGAATCCCGCATAATTTTATTTTGTAAGTCGCTTCTCCATTTATTCCAAACAATTATTTCTTCTTGGGCTGTTAAGGGTTTATTTTCTATTTCAATTTCTTTTGGTTGTGTTGTTTGCTTAACCTTTGGCTGTGTAACGGTTTTAATGGTTTCTGTTTTGTTTATTGTTTGTTGTATTGAGGGCGGGAGCTTTATTTGACTTTGAGGGAGTGTTGTTTGAACAGTTTTTGACTGCTGCGGTGCTGCCGATTGTTTTACTGACATTACGTTTTTAGTTTGTTCTACTTTGCTTGTAGTTATTGTTTTTTGAACGGGTTTTGTGTTTTGAGATTGGATTATTTTTGTTGTTTTTTCCTCTGATTGAGGCTGAAGTTTAATAGTTTTTTCTTCAGTTTTGGAAGTTTGTTCGCTTGGTATTTCTACCTTTAGAGATTTTCTTTCAGCATTAACCGTATTTTCAACTTTGAAATCAGTCAAAACAAACTGAACCGGCTTATATAATTTAGGTTTAAGAGCAGCTGCGGTCAAAGTTATGACTGTCAAAATTATTAAAATTATGGTTGTATAAGTTCTTATCATTTTTTATCCAGTTTTGCGATTAGAGAATCGCTTGCAAATATTTCATAGTTGGTTTTTGAAAGCATGTAGGTTTCAGCGACAAGAAGCGCTGTAGGCACAAGTGCCGCCACGATACTCAGCAAAATCCCGTTTAAATCAGCGCCTATTTCAGTCATAAAATAGGATGTATTCATAGTAAACTCTATAAATATTATAGAAATTCCAATTACAAAAAGCCTGTTTTTTTCAGCCTGAAGCGCTCTGACGTTTTCAATTCCGAAAATATCGACGCCTGATAAAAGATAATTTCTGAAGCCGTCCAGCTTAATGACATCAGAACCTGCAATTTTTCTTATATTAGTGAATGCGTTTGAAAGAGTGAAAAACGCAAAGATTATAAGCATTGTTGCAAGAATTAAAAACACAGGCGAAAACCTTAATCCTGAAATCCTTACCCATCCGGCAGCTTCAGGAAAGCACATTGCAAGAGTATTTGAAACACCATAGGCCAAAAATGGTGCTGTTAAAATTCCGGCGCTGATTTCAAAAAATCCTTTTATATGGAGATTAAACATTTTTTCTTTAATATAATTTAATTTCACATTGCCAATATTATTTATATACATTTCAATCCAGGATTGGTATTCATTTAATACAAGTTCAAGATCTTCGCGGTATTCATAGCGGTCTAATTCGCGTGCAAGCCTGTGTCCGTTATATTTGAAGTATCCGCAAGATGCTGCGATAAGAAGCATTAAGCTTATGAAAAACAGTGAAATTAACATTGCATAAATTATTCTTCCTCCGGGGTTCATATAATAAATTAAATTTATTCCATAGAACGCGCAAATCATTAGCGAAGACATTATTATTAAAACATTTTGTGCGGTAACAGAGGAAGGCTTTTTATCGTCTTTGTTCTGAAGCAAAAGGCAGACACCAGCCTTAAATGAAAGTCCCACAGCATACGTTAAAATCGAAAATATGGCAAGAAGTTTTATGTTAAAAGGCATGGTTAAAAATGCAACCGTATCACTGATTGGCAGCCCTGTAAAATAGTTGCAGACCCCAAATGAAACTATTACGGAAATAATTAAAAGTGCAATGTTTAAAATAATTGCTGAATTAAAATTTAGAGAAATCTTTTTCTTTAAATCTGCGACTGTAAATGCGATTTCTTTTGTAATAGCAACACGGCTTTTTTCAAGAATTGCTTTTCTTTTTTCAAGCTTGTCAGACAATTCACTTGTAAAGTTATGCGAAATTTCAACGGCCGGCTTTATGCCTATAAAATCGTCTGTGCCTTCTATTTTTAATTTACAGAATTTTTCGATGACAAGTTTTTCAATTAAAGGCTTTCCGCAAAATAAAATTCTTTCATTGGAAAAGTTGTTTATAACAGTACACTTACCGCTGTTTTCGTCGTACTGCACCGTTATCAGTAAATCAAAATCTAAATCCAGTTTATAATCACAGTCTGAATTTGACCCAATAATTATGAAGTCTTTTTCGTGAAACGTTTTTTGATTATTTTTGTTGCTAATGATTACAGCCATTGAGATCCTTTCATATAAGGCTGAACAGATAAAGGTTCAGTCAATAGTATTTCCAGCATTGAGCCCTCCAAAAGCCTTACTTCTTCGCCTTTTGAGGTTAAAACTCTTATCGCACCTCCGGCAGCACCGATTGAGGCTCCCATAATTAAAGCATCGACCGGATCTGCTCCGGCAATCATTGTTAAAGCAGAGATTGCTAAACCGATAGCAGCACCACCGGCTATTCTTTTTGTAATGTTAAGTGCCCTGGGTTCATTGCCTACAATAAATACTTTGTTTGTTTTTAAAGGTATAATATTACCATCAGGGGTCATTAACTCATCAAATAAAAGTCCTATTTGCCCGTTACCCATTGCAAATGAAGCAGGCTTTGTTTCTATTGCATAACCGCTTAAAATACTTCCTTCCGGCGCAATCAACATATTATTAAAAACCCAGTCTTCAGAAAGTTCAGCAGTTATTCTGTCATTGTTAGCCAAGCTGTCAGAAGAAATATCAGATAAGAGTGTTGCTGTGAATTTCGTGCCGTCGTTAATATATATAACTCCTCCATTTAGAGTTTTGGGCGAAGTTTTTTGTGTATTTGAGGTAATTTCAGGAAGTCTTACTATTCTATCTGGTTTTGGCAGTTCTACAATTCCTGAAGCTTGGTTAAATTTTGCCTGCGCCTCATCACTAAAATCGTAATTTACCGGGGCCTCTGTAATGTTTTGAACCGGAGGCTCGGGTTGTTTTGATGGGCGTGTTATCATGTTAATATTGACGTTACTGTGAGCCAAATCAGTGTATGCTTCACCATAAAAAAAGCTCTTTAATTTCGAGTCAAAGACTTGACTGTATTTAATATCATTGGCTTTCAGGTTTTTTAATAAAGCTTTTTGCAGCAAGTCGTTTTCAGTGTTCGCCATATAGTAAAAATAATCTTTGTTATCTTTCTTTTTAATAATTATTACATGGTAGGTGTTTTGTTCTTTTTGTTGAACAATGAAAAAGTCGCTGCCAAGAATTACATCTTTGTATTTAGGATTAATAAAAGAAAGTGTTGATTTTTTAACTTTTTGAATGTCTGAAGCCTTTAAATTGTATAGCTTAGAAATGTCAACAGCAAAGACCAAGTTGGTTGACAATATAAATGCCGTCAAAAATACAAAAAATTTTTTCATATCGTTCCCTACCGGTAATTATAACTTTTAACACTAAACTTTGCAAGATAAGTCTTCAAATTATTAACGATTTGTCTAATATAAAGTTCATAAAATTTACATAAAGTTGAATTAAGATAGGCGAAATGTTATATTCAAATTATGAAAAAAGTAACCCTAATAGCTCTGGCTTTAATATTATTATCAAGTATTAACACTGCTTTTTCTGCCGAAACCAGCTTCAATGTTTATACCCCCAGTGTTTATAAACAAAATGTTGTGCGCCGGCTTCCTAAAAAGATAGTTGGCGGGGATGCTATAGAACTGCTTGTTGATTATTCAGGAAGTATGAGGAGTTGGATAAAGCTTGCGGTAGAAACTTTAGAATATGTAATTCCAAAGATGAAAAGCAGTTCTTATATTGCTCTGCGTACATTTGGCGGACACCAGACAGGCATGTCGGCATGCAAAACGACGCGCCTGGAAACAAATTTTAAAGATAATAACAATGCTGCGGTAATACGATATTTGAATCAGGCAAAAACCGGCGGTGCAACTCCAATAGAGTATTCCCTCCGTAAGGTTGTAGAAGATGATTTTACATTCATTAAGACAGAGCGTAATTCCAAAAAGAAAATAGTACTTGTAACGGATGGTGAAGAAACTTGTGGAGGTAATCCTTGTGAATATATAAAACAATTGATGGCTTCTCGTAATGATATAGTTATTGATGTTGTGCTGGTAGGGGGCACGGACAAGCTTAAATGCCTTGCGATGGAGACGGGCGGAAAATATTACCAAATAAAAAATTTCAGTGAAAAAGTAAAGTTTGAAAATGCATTTGAACAATCTTTCGGTGTTGCGGTAGGTACAGTTCAGCAAGGCAGAAAAAATAATAATTCAACCCCTTCCTCTCAATCTCCGACAGGACGTGGATATCGATTTATAAACTACTAACAGTTTTAAATATATACAAAAAAGGCGCCAATATAGCGTATTTTTTTTGTGTTGTTGTTAATTATACACCTATAGGTTGAAGCTTTCGCCTAGATGTGCGTTAATTATTTGAGTTGTATTTATTTGAGCTTGTCCGCCTTTAACAAAACCAAACAGTGCAAGAGGGAATAAAAAGAATACACTTACGGTTAATAACACTTTTGGATAAGTCTTTTCTTCACCTGTGTATGTTTGTGTAAAGTCTAGAGGGTGAACTATACCTTTGATGTCATATACTTCACCATCAGTAAGTATAAATTCTCCTGCATGACCCAAAAAACCAGCTTTCTTTGCATCAGTAACATTCAACGTTGCCTTATCACCTTTTTTAAATATAAGAATATTGTCATGATAAACATCATTGGCAATTTCCATATTTATTTTAGAACCAGCTACTAAATTCCTACTTGTCTGCTTTTCTTGTACTCGTAGCGGAATTTTTAAGCCAGTATGCACCTGTACGGTATTTGCTGCCATAGTCATTGGTGATAAGCTAAAAAAACTTAAGCATAATAAGCTGGCTATAATCTTTTTCATAATAATTCCTTTCTTTTTCTTAATTTTTAAGGCTATTGATACGGATTTTTGACATTTGCTATCTATATTTATTATATTTGTTGTGTCATCCTTGTCAATATCTGTTTAATATATTTTTATGCTAAGATAAATAAAAAGGGGAGTATGGTATGAGTTTGAGTGTTAATATTAACGAAAAAGCCAATCTTATTTGGGCGATTGCAGATAAATTAACAGGGGTTTATAAACCGCATGAATACGGAAAAGTTATTTTACCATTTACGGTTATTAGACGTTTTGACTGTATTTTAGCCGACACAAAACAAGCTGTGTTGGATAAACATAATAATATGTCGTCTGACATGCCAATGCGTGATAATTTCTTAAAAAAAGCATCAGGCTATGAGTTTTATAATACAAGTAAATACACTTTTGAATCTTTACTTTATGATGCCAATAATATCGAAACTAACTTTAGAAACTACATTAATGGTTTTTCATCTAACGTTAGACAGATTATTGAAAAGTTTAAGTTTGATAATGAAATCCGAACAATGGCTGATAAAAATTTGTTGTATATCGTAATACAAGAATTTACAACTCCAAAAGCTAATTTGCATCCAAATAAAATTTCCAATTTAGAAATGGGTTATATTTTTGAAGAAATAATCAGACGTTTTTCAGAGGCTCACAATGAAGATGCCGGACAGCATTATACGCCAAGAGAAGTTATTGAACTTATGGTAAATATTTTATTTGCTAATGATACTGACATTTTAGCAGGCAATGTTGCAAAAACTCTCTATGACCCAGCTTGTGGTACTGGCGGTATGCTATCAGTTGCTCAGGATTATTTGGAAAAATTGAATAAATCTGCAACCCTTCTCCCTTTTGGACAAGAAATCAATGATGAAACTTTTGCTATTTGTAAGGCTGATATGCTTATTAAAGATAATAATGCAGATAATATAAGAAACGGCAATACGCTATCACAAGATGAATTCAAAGGCGAAAAGTTTGATTATATTTTATCTAATCCTCCTTTTGGAAGAGAATGGAAAAACGAAAAAACAGCAGTTGAAAAAGAAGCAAAGCTAGGTGCAGGCGGAAGATTTCAAGCAGGCATGCCAGCAGTAAGCGATAGCCAAATGTTGTTTTTGCAAACGGCAATTTCTAAAATGAAAGAACCTGAAAACGGAGGTGCTAAAATTGCTATTATTCATAACGGTTCACCATTGTTTACGGGAGATGCCGGGTCTGGTCCATCTGAAATTAGAAAATATGTTTTAGAACATGATTTACTGGAAGCAATTATTGCTCTACCTAACGATATTTTTTATAACACAGGTATCGCAACTTATATTTGGGTTCTAAACAACAAAAAGCCCAATATCAGAAAAGGCAAGGTTCAACTAATCAATGCTAATGAACTTTATGAAAAAAGAAGAAAGTCTTTGGGGAATAAAAGAAACGATATTCCGAAACATTATATAGAAGAAATTACGAAGATCTATGCTGAATTTAAAGAGCATGAGATAAGCAAAATTTTTGATAATGAGGATTTCGGATATTCAAAAATTGTAGTTGAAAGACCACAGAAAGATGAAAACGGTAATCCAATTTTAAAAAGCGGTAAACCAGTTCCTGATACAGCCTTAAGAGATACGGAAAATGTACCTTTGAAAGAAGATATTGAAGAGTATTTTAAAAGAGAAGTTCTGCCGTACGCACCTGATGCTTGGATAGATGAAAAGAAAACAAAAGTTGGTTATGAAATACCGTTTACGAGATATTTTTATAAATACATACCTCCAAGAAAATCTGAGGATATTAGGCAAGAAATTCTGGAGCTCGAAAAATCCTTAGATGGAAGTTTGGAGAGGATATTTAATGACTAATATGGAAAACAAAGGCGAGATACTAATATATAAAAACAAAAGTGGACAAATTTCATTTGAAGCAAAATTAGAAGATGAAACGATTTGGCTTACACAGGACATGATGGCAAGATTATTTGAAACAACAGTTCCAAATATTAATATGCACATAAAAAATGTATATGATGAAGAAGAGCTGGAACAAAATCGAACTATTAAGGATTTCTTAATAGTTCGAAAAGAAGGCAATAGAATAGTTTCAAGAAAAATTGTTCATTACAATCTTGATATGATACTTTCTGTTGGTTATAGAATCAAATCAAAAACGGCTACACAATTCCGTAAATGGGCGACAATTGTTTTAAAAGAATATTTAACAAAAGGCTATGTCATCAACGAAAAAAAATTGAAAGAGGAGCAGGACAAAGTAAAGACTTTGCAAAACACTATTCAGCTTTTATCAAGAAGTTTATCTAATCAGGTTGAAAACTTGGAAGAAGCTCAAAAGGTAACAAATTTATTGGATAACTTTGCAGTTTTGAGTGTGCTGAATAGAGGAGGGGCGTATGCCTAGGATAAAAACTTATGATAAATATAAGGATTCTGGCGTAGAGTGGATTGGGGAAATACCTGTTTATTGGCAAATTGATAAATTCAGCAGAATTTTTAATCGAATTACAGATTATGTTGCAAGCGGTAGTTTTGCGGATATTGATGCAAATGTACAATATTTGGATCAACCTGATTATGCAATGCTAGTAAGAACAGCCGATTTGTCTGGAACTAAAGATAAAAGGGTATATATCAACAAGCACGCATACAATTATCTTTCAAATTCAAATTTATTTGGTGGAGAGTTGATATTATCTAATATAGGATCTGTTGGTAATGTGTATATATATGAACCCATGTATGAGCATAGTTCATTGGCCCCAAATGCAATTATGTTAGATGGTAGTAAAAATAACAAGTTTATATATTATTGGCTAATAAATCCTCTTGTTAATGATGAACTCAAAAAAATAGGTGGCAATGCTGTTCAATTAAAATTTAATAAAACGCAACTCCGACAATTTAAAGCTGTTTGCCCGCCTGACAAGGAGCAAGAACAAATAACGGACTATTTGGATAAGAAGTGTTGGGCGATTGATAGGGTTGTTGAGACCCAGAAGGATATTATTGAAAAACTCAAAGAATACAAACAATCAGTCATAACCGAAGCTGTAACAAAAGGCTTAGACAAATCCGTTCCACTAAAAGCTTCTGGCATTGAGTGGATAGGCGAAATCCCTCAACATTGGGAAGTTTGTAAGTTATTAAAGATATTTAAAAATAAAAAATCTCCAAATGCCAACAACATAGAAACTAATGTTCTTTCATTAAGTTATGGTAATATAAAAAAGCGAAATATCAAGAACAATATGGGTTTGTTGCCTGAAACATTTGAAACATATAATATTATTGAACCTAATGATATAGTATTAAGGTTAACCGACCTACAAAATGATCATAAGAGTTTAAGATGCGGACTCGTTAAGGAAAAAGGCATTATAACTTCTGCTTACGTAACATTAGAATTGAAAGATAAGACACAATGTGCCAACTATTTTTATAGATTGCTACATACTTTTGATATAATGAAGGGCTTTTATGGAATGGGTGCAGGTGTTCGACAAAGCTTAAAATTCGATGGGGAACTTTGTAACTTATACATAATAAAACCAACAAAGGGTGAACAAAGCATAATCGCAGAATATCTTGACAAAAAATGTGCTGAAATAGATAATGCAATAAAAGATAAAGAGCAATTAATCGAAAAATTAACCGAATACAAAAAATCCCTTATATACGAATGTGTAACTGGAAAAAGAAAGGTTATAGAATAAACAAGACTTAAACATAAAGGACTAAAATTATGCAAGATACTTTACTAAAAGAGAAAAATTTTGAAGAAGCAATTGAAAATTACCTTATAACCGAAGGCGGTTACAAACAAGGTAATCCAAACAATGTGAACCGTTCGACAGCGCTGGATGAAGATACGTTTTTGAAATTCATCCAAACAACACAGCCAATAGAATGGGAAAAGCATTGCAAGAATTACCCTAATAATCCTGAACAAGCGCTTTTAAAAAGATTTCAAGATGAAGTATCAAGCACTGACCTTTTATTTGTTCTAAGACATGGGTTCAAAGATAGAGGTATTAAGTTCTATCCTTGCTACTTTAAGCCAGAAACCTCAATGAATCCAGAACATAACCTAAAATATTCTCAAAATATCCTGCATTGCACACGCCAAATGAAATTTTCTCTACAAGATGAAAGAAGTATTGATATAGTCCTTTTATTAAATGGTATTCCTGTTGTCTCAATGGAACTTAAGAACCAATTCCCAGGGCAGAATGCAACAAACGCCATTAACCAATACAAATTCGATCGTGCAACAAAAGATAAGATGTTTGAATTTAAACAAAGAATTTTGGTGCATTTTGCTGTTGATTTGTATGATGTATATATGACAACAAGGTTACAAGGTGCAAGCACTTATTTCTTACCATTCAATCAAGGTTCAAACGGTGCAGGAAATGTCGGAGGCAAGGGAAATCCGCCAGTCGAAAATGATTACATAACTTCTTATCTTTGGAAAAGAGTTTTAGCAAAAGACTCTTTGATGGAAATTCTGCACAAATATATGCATTTACAAAAAGAAGATATTAAAGATAAAGAAGGTAAAATCACAGGTAAAAAAGAAACAATGATTTTCCCTCGTTATCATCAATTAGATGTTGTAACAAAGCTTTTAGCAGATGTTAAAGAAAGAGGAAGCGGAAGAAATTATTTAATTCAGCACAGTGCAGGTTCAGGAAAATCAAATTCAATCGCTTGGCTTGCACATAGATTACAGAGTTTACATGATAAAAATGACGAAGTTATTTTTAACTCCGTAATCGTTGTTACAGATAGAAAAATTCTTGATAGTCAATTGCAAGATACGATTTACCAATTCGACCATGTTGATGGAGTTGTAAGACCAGTTAAAGACGGTTCAAAAGGTTTAAAAGAAGCCTTAAACGATGGAGCAAAGATAATTATTACTACTTTGCAAAAATTTCCATACATCTATCAAGATGTTGAGGCAACAGGAAAAAGATATGCCGTTATTGTAGATGAAGCACATTCATCACAAAGTGGTACAGCTGCGAAGAAATTAAAAGTTGCGTTAAGTGATACTGAAGAAGTTTTAGAACTATACGCCCAAGAAGAAGCTAAAGAAGAAAACAGTAAAGAAGATTATGAAGATAATTTGGTTAAAGAACTTGCAACACATGGTGTGCATAAAAACATATCATTTTTCGCTTTCACTGCTACTCCAAAGAATAAAACATTACAAATATTTGGTGATAGACAAGAAAATGGAACTTACAGAGCATTTCATATTTACTCAATGCGTCAGGCAATAGAAGAAGGGTTTATTTTAGATGTTCTTCAAAATTACACAACATATCAGCAATACTACAAAATAGCTAAGAAAATCGAAGGCGACCCTGAATATGATAAAGTAAAAGGCGCAAGAGCAGTTTCAAGATTCGAGAGCTTGCATCCCCATAACATTGCACAAAAAACTGCAATTATCATAGAACATTTTAGAGATATTACCAAAAAGAAAATTAATGGCAAAGCAAAAGCAATGATTGTTACAGCTTCACGTTTGCATGCAGTTAGATATTTATTTGAATTCAGACGTTATATAGAAGCCCATAACTATAATGATTTAGATGTATTAGTAGCATTTTCAGGTAGTATTGAAGATGACGGACAAGAATGGACGGAAGAAAAAATCAACGGCATTAAAGAAAATCAGCTTAAAAAATATTTCCATGATGATTTTAATATGCTTATTGTTGCTGAAAAATACCAAACAGGGTTTGATGAACCATTATTACATACAATGTTTGTTGATAAAAAATTGAATAGTGTTAAGGCTGTTCAAACGCTTTCAAGATTAAATAGAACAACAAAAGGTAAAGAGGACACTTTTGTTTTGGATTTTGCAAATACTCAAGAAGAAATTCAAAGAGCATTCCAGCCATATTATGAAGCAACGGTTTTAGAGAGCGAAACAGACCCTAATTCAATATATGATATAAAAAGAATGCTTGATGATTTCCACGTTTGGCAATATATAGAAGTTGAAGCTTTTGCAAAAAAATTCTACCAAAAGACACCCCCAACGCTTGACGCACTTTCTCTAATTTTAAGACCAGCAATAGAAAGATATGAGGTTTTAGAAGATAAGAAAAAAGATGAGTTTAAATCTTTGTTGTATTCGTTTAACAGGATTTATTCTTTTATAATCCAAGTATGCCGTATGTTTGATAAAGATATGCAAAAACTTTATGTTTACACTAAATATCTATCAAAACTTTTGCCGAAAAATAATTCTGAAAAGATTAATCTTAATGATGCATTGTTGCTTGAATACTATAAATTACAAAAAACAGCAGATGGGAAAATAACTCTTCAAAATGAAGAAGGGATTGTTGCACCGGTTTCAGGTTCTGGTGGATCTGGTAAAGATAAAGAAAAAGATGCTTTATCCGAAATTATTGATAAGTTCAATAAGAAGTTTGGAACAGCATTCACTGAACAAGATAAAGTTTTAGCCCAGTTAAAATCAGACATGATGAAGAATGAACAAATGGCAAATTCTGCTAAGTCTGGTGATAAAACAGCCTTTAGAACTTTATATGAAAAATATTTTAACGATATAGCAATAACCCGATATGAAGAAAACGATAATTTCTTTAGAGGCTTGTTTGAAAATGAAGATAAGCTGAAATTTATTAAAGAATTGTTGTTAGCAGAGTTATATAAAGAATTGAGAAATAAGAAAGATTAAATACTAAAAAAGCCGCTTATAATGCGGCTTTTAATATGGTACCCCTAGTGAAAAATAGTTGGAACCGAATAGTCTCCGACCTCCGTAGTTTTTATGAGCTAAGGAATATTGCTTGAATTTTAATTAACCAACAGTCTTTAACGTATCGAATTTTTGCAATCTTGTTATTATATCAGATAATAATAATTTTTTATTCATTAGTTCTTGATATATTGCTGACCGTGTTTCTTCTACTGATAAATTAAGTGTTTTGTTTGATAAATCAATATACATTTCTGTCAATAAAGCGAATATTTCCCGAATAACAGTAGGTGTTATATACCTATCTTTTTCATCTCTAGATTGAAGTGCATATTTTTGTATAGAATATTGTTTTGTTATCATAATTGATGTTAAAGGAATAGATAGATTTAACTCTCTTTTTGCCCATTGTTGCTGCCTTGCCATTTGTCCTATATAATTGCATGATATTGGTTTATCTTCTCTTTCAGTCATTGTCTTAGCTTCAAAAGATAGCCCCTGTATTGTTCCACACCAAACACAATCAGGTGTACCTGATGAATCATCATTTTCCCAGTCAAATGAATGGTAACCAAGCAATTTGCCCATCGTTGTCAATGTTTCTGAAAATGATTTTGCGGTGTCCGAATTTATTTTTTCTTTTAAGTTTGTAATTTTATTTGCAAATTTGCCAGATTTAAATTTTAACTCATTCAATGTATTCAAAATTAAGGTTAAATCAGGATAATCATTTTGCTGAATTTTTAATCCTTGTTTAGCATTATTAAGCCAGTTAACAGTTGGAGTCATGTTTATGGCGTCATTAATATGCCTAGAATATATTGCGCTCCAATCAGCACTAATATCACCATTTTTAATTGCTAAAAATGCAATACAACTAGCCAAATAATTCCAAAAAGCTTTATAAGGCACGCAAGATTTATTTTCTTTAAGAAGATTTATTATTTCAACAGCCTTTTTATAAGCATTATTATAGTCTTTACCCCACAATCGTTGTAAATATATAATTTCTTTCAATGCACATTGTGAAAGTACAGCATTGATACTATCATCTTTCCTTGTATAATTAGTAATATTTTCAGAAATATATTCATTTAGTTGTTGGCGACTTTCTGTTTCATTTTCGAAAGCTTGCAGCTGTTCAATTAGTTTACTAGATTCTGTTACAGTATTGTTATTAGCAATATCTAATTCTATTTGTAATTGATTTGGTAAAGTTTCAGAATTTCGTATATCTTGTAACCAAGCAATCAATTCTTTATCAAACAAAAGAATGCTTGCAAAATCATTTTTTTTGCGGGTACATCTGCCTACTGCTTGCACGATACGAATACCAATTTTTTCTTTGAATCTACTATTGGCACCTAATGCATTCCAAAAGAATTTTTCTTGCAAATTACTATATAAAGGTAAATTATACATTATTATGCGTCTGCATTTATCTTCTGGTAAATCTATACCGTAAAATCTATTAGGTAGTATTAAAATAGTATTTTCCCCGCTTTCAAGAAATGGAGTTATGCTATCATTTGCTTTTTCAATGTTATCATTTGTAAAAATCGTGAGTTCAGGTAACTCTTTTTCAAAGAATTTAACAAACATATCTCTAGTTTTATTACTATTTACAATTAATAATGTTTTAGAATTTTTTATATACTCTAAGAAAAATTTTTTTTGATTATCCAATAAATGAGGAGAGATAAAAAATCTCAAACCGTTAATAGAAGTTTCATCGCATTTTATATATTTTATATCATTTATGCCAGTTAAACGCTCTATGTCGCCAGTAATACCCATTGTTGCAGACAAGAAAATTCTTTGCTTAGCATTGTGGTAGTGAAGATTTTTAAAAGTTGGGGGGAGAAATGGTTTTATAAGTATTTTATCATAAGATACAAAAATATTGCAGATTTCAATGTTATTACCTAAATTTTGTAGCGTAAATCTAATACTTTCTTGGTTACAATTTTGCAATAAGTTTAAAATGTTTTCTTTGTTATCATACCAAGATGATAGCTCGACTAAATCAACTCTATCTTCACTGGAATAATATTCTACTTTAAAATTATTAAATTGAGATTTTATTTCAGAATAAAGTGTCGGTTGATGTTCTTTGTCAATTTCAATAGTCCACATATTATTTATTGCATCTTCAGCTGCGTTAATATCATCGCAAATTATTACATCTGGGTTTTGCGTTTTTGGATTTGTGTTAAACAAGCCCGAATATGTGGTAATAGCAATTGATTTTGCTTGATTATACTTATCAATATCAGCAGGAGAAAAATTTTCTTTAGGAGTTTTTGAATTAGTAATTAAGCAAGTGTTAATATTATTTTTTCTAGCTTCTTCATGTACTTGTCTTGCTAGTTGTTTGTTTGGGCATAGGTAGACAACTTTCAATCTTTCTGCATTTTGTTTATAATGCGCAATTGTAAGCCCAACTAGAGTTTTACCAGTGCCTGTTGGCATTTCTATTGCGACATTAGGAGCCTTTAAAAATTCTTTTTCATATTTTTGCAAAACTTGAGTTTGTTGCAACCAAGGGTTTGCGAATTCAGTTATTAATTCACTAGGTTTTTTCTCTGTAGTTTTTTTACTTGTTGGTAAGTTAAACATCTTATACTCCTGCCATTTTTACTCATGATAGTATAAAAACAATATTGGTAAATAAGCCGATAGTATAGTGTTAAATTTTGATTTATTTTATAAAATAATATGTTTTGTTTTGTTGGATACGATTACAGTACTCTGCTTGCGGAATTTCTTTGAATTTGTAAATTTTTCTATTAACTCCAAGGGTATTTGTATAAGTATAATAACCATCAAAAACTATAACCATACCTTCTCTTAACCACTCATCATCAACGAATTGTCTTTTTGTTGCTACAAAAATAGTTCTTGGATTTGATAATCTTGTCACATCTGTTGTTAATAATACTCCACCCGAAACTGACTGAAGAACCTTTGCCCCTGCCTGTGATGTGATTATATAAATTCCATTCTTCTGTGGTTGTTTTGCCGTTTGCCATCCCCAAAGAATTTCACGAAAATCCATGTTGTCAATAAAATAAGGTGTTGTAACTTTAGGTGCAGATTGCTTTTGTTTCGTTTCGTAGGCAACACTATAATCTTTAATTTCTTTAGCCATTGCCGTCCAAGTATTAATAGAATGTTTTCTACTCTCAATTTCATTTATAAAATAATTGCTATTTTCAACTTTTGCCGAAGTGATATAATTAAATACTTCTTTTTCGGATGCTGAATTACCTAATTCTCCATAGGAAACTAAAATATTTTTAACCGTTTCAATTTCCCATTTATTTAATTCTTTATACTGGCTAATAAATGTATTAATTCCATCGTATAAGTTCTTATTAAATTTCATATTATTCTTATTTGATTTAAATTCTAAATAAGGCTTTTGAAGTTTTTGAATATCTTCTTCAGCGATTTCTTTATTAGTCATGCCATTTGTACGGTCATAATCAGGATTAAAAGTATTGAAGTATTCTGCTAAAACTTTTTCTTTTGGATTATCTTGAGAAAAAGCAAGCATAGCCTTGCTTAAAACCCAGCCTTTTTCGGCTTTCTTTACCTCATTTGCATAATAACTTTGAGGGGTTAATCTATAATTTTTCACATTATTGTTTTGCAAATCTGTAACTTCCAGCTCCAGTTTTTTACTATTTAGCAATTTTTCGCATTCAGAAACCGTCAACTCTTTTGTTGATTTGTTGTTTATTTTTAGAATTATTGTATTCTTTTGTATTCCTGCAATTTCAGCAGGCGAACCTTTTTCTACGCTAGTTATTATTAAAGGCATTTTTAAATCCAAATTGTACTTATAAATACCTAAACCTATTCCCTTTGTTTTGGGAACATCTCTGACAGTATTTAAAAAGCTTTTTTCGTTGGTAAGTGTTAATTTGATAGCATTTTCGCTATAAATGCTTTGTATAGGTGAGATAACTAATTCTATTCGAATGCTGTTATTTAGTAATTTCAAACAATCTTGATTGGTTAAGTCTTTAGTTAACTTCCTATCAATGCTTATAATATACCAATTTAACGGAATATTTGCTTTTTCAGCAGGTGAATTAGGCTGAATACTTCTTATCTGTAAAGGTGCCAAAAGGTTTTCCACTCCACCTTTTCTTATTGATTCAATTCCTAAACCAATCTCTTGAGCATTTGCGATATTTGAAATAATCAGAAAAATAAAGCTACTTAAAATAAATTTTTTCATTGAACACTCCTATTGCATATCCACATATTACAAATTTAAACTGTATTGTCAAGCTAAAACTACATTTTAAGTTTGTATTTATAACAAAAGTAGTGTAATATCTTAGTATGACTTATTCATTAGAAGATTTTACAAATTATATCAGTAGTAAGACTTGGAAAAATGCAAAGACTTTTGAAAACTTTGCTCCGCATGAATACATTTTAAGTTTTCCTTGTGAAAAAACAAAAGCTGAGGGGAAATGCACAAATAACTGCGACATCTGCAAAGCTGAACGAAAGGCCTTTGAGGATGCTGTTATATTTATTCGACAAAACGGCGAACGAGCAAAATTTCAAAAACGCATTTACACAATGCTTTGTATCGAAGATTATCAATACTGGACGATGGGAGACCCGCTTGAAACTACTTGGGTACTTAATAAAGCTTTAATTAATGACCCTCGCTGTAAAGTAAAAACATACTGGCTTGATAGAGTCTAAAGAAGGTCGATATACTCTTTTGCTTGTTTTATCAAGTCATCTACCATTTCAAACTCATTTGTATTACGCTTTGGATAAAGCGGTACAATCAGCATATCGGATTTATCAGATTTCTCTATCAAGTATTTTTTACCTTTATCATCCAAGTTGTAACGGAGTTTTGGCGAATATGTAACCCAATTATTGTTTTCATCAATAGTCTTAAATGTCATCCAAAATGGAGTCGTTTTTCCGCAAATCCCTTTTTGCCATAAATTACAACTAAATTGAATGCTTAAGCCAGTCGAAGGATTATCTATTCTTAAGTAGCGACAGTACCCGCCTTTTTGTGGAGTAGCTTTAACACCTTTTGAATTACAAATTTTATGAATTAAAAGACTATCAGCAATTTTGTCAACAATTCTGTAGTAATCTACGATTCGATTTGCCATGTTAGAACTTAAATCACCTGCTGAAAACGGCTTAAAATCTTGATTATCCATTTCTCCAGTAAGTCCTTTTAACTGTAGTAAATCATTATACAAAGTATCTTCCTGTAAAACATTATCAAGCAGATTAAGAACTTCTTCCCAAGATAAAACGAGCATTGGAGGCTTGCCGTCTTTTTGTAATAATCTGCCTTGTTGTTTCTCGTATTCAGCCGAAGTCGCAAGTTCATCAACAAGCGATATTATTCTTGATTTAGGGCATACGAATATAAGTCCTTTCCCACCTTTTTTCTGTAATCGCTCAAGGTAGGTATTAGGCTGATTGTCAGTCAGATTTGCCCAAAACTTCATTTCAAAAATCAAGATTTCATCATTATGTGTATTCCTTAAAGACATATCAGGTCTTTCAAGATTTTCTCCGCATGATTGAAGCTCAAAATGCAAGTCTTTTTCAAACAGGAGACCTAATTCAGTTCCAATATAGTCCAATAAAGTATCACGAGCAGTTGTTGAATTTTGCAGGATATAATGCAGGCTCATTGTTGCAATATCTTCAGTTGATGTTCCAACACTATTAGCAATATGACACAATAATAAACTCATTACATCCTCCTTTCAAGTTCAACTGTAAAAATAAGTAAAATCTCTAATTCAAAATGATTATATCTCAACTGAAACAATTTTATCAAGCTAAAACTCCATTTTGAATTTATGTAAATTAACATTTTAATTTAATACCATGATGTTAATGCTTAAATTGAGGTATTGACAGTGGATAACAGAAAATTATTAGGTTTAAGAATAAAAGAATTACGCAAAAGAGCTTCACTAAGTCAGGAAGTTCTAGCAGAAAAAGCAGGAATTGAGCCAACATCACTTAGTAATATTGAAAATGGGAGAAATTTCCCGTCATTTATTACATTGGAAAATATTATGCGGGTATTAAATGTCGGGTATTTTGATGTATTTCAGTTTGCACAATATGCACCCGCTGATGATTTAATCCAAGAAATCACAATAATTTTAAAAGATAATCCTGAACGAGTAAAAGATGCTTATAAAATTATAAAAGCTCTTGTTGATTAATTTAACAGTGGCTGACGGTGGAGTTTGTAAAATTTTATTAAACTTCTAAAGAATTATACTTGTATGTATATTTTAACTATGTTAATATAAAAATATACATTAGTGTATAATTTTGAAAGAGGTTATTAATATGACTAGTTCTAAAAACTCAAATAACATAAGTCAAAAGACATTTTTACAAATTCATTCCCTTTTAGAATTTGATAACTTAGTTGGAACTAGTGTTTATAATAAGGCTGTTGCTGAGATTAAAAATATTAATGAACCTCGTTACTATCCTCAAGAAATTATGAAGTTGATACCTGAAATAACATCACGAAAATTAAATGATTGGGATGCAAAAGGTTTACTTGTTCAGCACAGACAGAATGATAATGGTTGGAGATTATTTTCGCTTGCTGATGTTATTCGCTTACGGATTATTCAAGATTTAAAAACTTACGGGATGTCAAATATTCAAATCCAAAAGGTATTAAATGATATTTTCGAATTAAACGACAGGAAACGACAGTATTTATTCGAAACCTTTTTAAATGTATGTGCGACAACAAGAAAAGTCGTTATTATTGTAGAATTTGATGGGAGTGCATCTTTATACCTTGAAGATTCAGCTTTCGTTAATTTAAAAATGGATAAAAGCTGTTGTAAACCTGTTTTAATTCTTCCGTTTTACGACTACTGTATGCCGTTTATGCCACATAATAAGTATAAAATGACTATAACTACCACTGATGTTGTGAACGAGCAAAATAGAGCTAATTTAGCCGTAATTGCTGATTGTTTAATTGATGAAGAATGCAGAGAGATAAGTTTAAAAAAGAGTAATGGCAAATTAAATATTAAGCCAAAACGGTTTAATAAAAATGTATCAAAGCAAGATTTTATAAAATACATACAAAATCTTGATGAGGAAAGTTTTAAAGACATAAGAATTTCATTGCAAAATGGGAAAATCACAACATTGAGTGAAGAAAATTCAATTTTAAGCTAAATTATGACGGAAACCCTCCGAATAATTTAGCGGATACGACAATTTTATTTTAAGGCGGCAGAAACCCTCTGAACCTTAATACAAAGGCATAAGGATGGATAACCATGCTTAGTATTAAGGCGTGCAGACGTAGTCTTGGAAGGTATGCCAAAAATTTGGATGATAGCGAAGTTGAGGCTATCAGGGATTTAATGTACCAATTAGCATTTGTAGTGGTAGAAGATTACCAAAATAAATGCTCTAAAGTTGTGCCGATTACGGCAGAAAGGAAGAAAAATGAAAAACGATGATTTTATGAATTTATTAGCTGACCATGAATTTAGAAATTCCCCGCTAGGTGAATTACAAAATACATTACAGGAGGCTTTTAAAAGATACGAATGGAGAATGAGAAGTGAACGCATAAAAGCAGGAATTAGAGAAGCAAAATTGAGAAAGACTGCTAAGGCGGAGTAATCCGCCTCCAAATGAAAGGAGAAATTTATGAGTAACGCAATTATTTATACAAGAGTTTCAACAAAAAATCAGGCAGAAGAAGGTTACAGTTTAGCAGGTCAGGAAAAAGACTGTAAGACATTTGCTGAAATGAATGGATATAAGGTGTCAAAAGTGTTTGTAGAAAAAGGTGAAAGTGCTAAAACACAGGATAGAACCGAATTGCAAAATCTTATGAAATTTTGTATCGCAAACAAAAAGAATATTGATGCAATTATAATTTGGAAAATTGATAGATTAACCAGAGATATCAGGGATTTTTACAGACTACAGGAATTTTTTACAAAGTTAAATATTAGAGTTTTATTTGCACGAGAGAATAACGGAGATTCCGCAACCGATAGATTAACTCGAAATCTGATGGGTGTTTTAGCACAATATGAAAATGACCAAAAAGCAGAAAGGGTAACCAACGGCATGAAAACCGCTTTTTTACAAGGTCATTGGATGTGGAAAGCTCCTATTGGGTATATTATGAAAGATGGTAACATTGAACCAGACCCCAAAACGGCACATTACATTAAAAAGATTTTTAAACTTTTCGCGACTGGAATGTATCAGCAGGTGCAAATAATTAAAATAATGGCAGAAGATGGATTAAAGATTAATACTAATATGCTATCTCGTATGCTGAAAAATCCACTTTACAATGGTTATATGTATAAAAAGGAATGGTCAGAAGAACCCATCAGAGGAATTTTCGAACCATTAATATCAGAGGATGAATTTAAAAAAGTTCAAGATATATTGACTGGCAGAAAACCGCTTATTACTGCATATAAGCGAAACAATCCCGAATATCCGTTAAGACAGTTCATTACCTGTCCTAATTGCAACCAACCATTAACAGGTAGTAAATCTAAAGGAAGAAAAGAAAGATATGCTTATTATCACTGCCACAATAAAGATTGTTCTCTTAAGTTCAGAATCAGAAAAGACAGGTTAGAAAAAATATTTGTAGATTATTTAAACAATATAAAACCTGAACAGAATTTACTTAATTTATTTGAGGCAACGGTAAAAGATGTCTATAACGAAAAGTTATCAATAAGATTAAATAGTCAAAAGCCGGTGCAAGATAAGCTAGTAGAACTTAAAAATAGAAAAAGTAAGTTAATTGATTTCAGGATAGATGGAACAATAAGCGAAGATGATTATAAGTTCAAAACAGAGCAATTAGCAGAGGAAATACAAGAGCATGAGTTCCGCTTACGTGAATTTGAAGTGCATGACGAAGATTTATCAAAGTGTCTTAAATATGCCTGTAAAGCAATTAGCAATATTGATACATTATGGATAAATGGTGATTTAGATTTAAAACAAAGATTGCAGAGATTAATTTTTCCTAAAGGTTTGATGTATTATTCAAACGATTTTCGAACCGCTGAAATCTCAAGCCTATTCATTAAAAAAGACGCCTCATTGGCGTCTTATAATAATATGGTACCCCCAAGCGAATTCGAATCGCTGTCTACACCGTGAAAGGGTGTTGTCCTAGGCCTCTAGACGATGGGGGCTCGTGACAATTTATATAGTATCAAATCAATTTTTCATGTCAAGGGGGTAAATTAAAGGAAGAATGTTAGATTGTATTTTTGTTGCAAAAAAAATCATTTAGTCCTAATATATAACTAGAATTGAGGTTATTATGATTAATAGAAAATCACGCGACGAAATTAAGAGAATGCGACATGCAGGACATATTGTAGCTCTTGTTCATAAGAAAATGAGAGAGGTTGTTGAGCCGGGTATATCAACAAAAGAATTAGATAGTATTGCTATGAAAATTATTAAAGAGAATAAAGCAACACCTACTTTTCTTGGTTACAGCGGTTTTCCGGCCTGCATTTGTGCTTCTATAAACGAAAAAGTTGTTCACGGCATTCCTTCTGAAACCGAAATTCTAAAAGAAGGCGATATTATAGCTATAGACGTTGGTGCAACATATGGCGGTATGGTTGGTGACAGTGCATGGTCTTATGCTGTCGGAAATATTTCTGAGGAAAAAAAGCTTCTTATGAAAGCTACAGAAGAAGCCTTAATGGCAGGTATTTCAAAAATGAGAGCAGGAAATGTTCTTGATGATATATCCGGAGCCGTTGAGGATGTGGCAAATAGTTATAAAATGGGTATCGTAAGACAATATGGCGGACACGGAGTCGGTCATGTAATGCATGAAGACCCTTTTCTATTTAATTACAGAGTAGGAGATCAAACCCTTATAAAATCAGGCATGGTTATAGCAATAGAACCGATGTTAAATCTTGGTTGCGATGAGGTTGTAGTACTTGACGATAAATGGTCTGTTGTCACTAAAGACGGAAAACCATCTGCGCATTTTGAACATACTGTTCTGGCAACAGATGGCGATCCAATTCTTATGACAACCTTGATGGATTAATTTTAATTAAATAATCCTATAAACCAGTCTGTAAGCTTTTCAAAATCACTTTTGCAATTTTCTTTTAGCTCGGCTGTTTCACGTTGTTTTTCTACCAGTCGGGCAGCTTCTTTCTGCTTACGTTTTGCAGCATTTGCAGCTTCTTGGTCTAGACGAACTTGTTTTTCCTGTTCAGTTTCTACATCAAAACGAAGAACAGCTCCATCATCACAAACTATTGTTGTAACTCCAGCAGAAGCATCACGACGTACACCTTTTACACCATTCTTACCTATTAATGTATCTGCTTTTAAAAGATCTTTATCGCTAATGTCCTCGTCATTACCATCAAGTTTTCTAAGTGCATCAAAAATTGCATATCTTTTTGTATTTAAGTCAAGGGTGGCAAGCTTACCACTTTTTGAACCATTGCTATATATTCGTTCTGCAAATCCATTATTGCCATTTTTAACTTCTGCGCGTATATCACCTTCTTGTCCCATTTCTCTTTTGGCAAAATTGGTAATTTCTGTATTTCTAGAAAATTTAACTTCAAAATTTTTGTACTCGTTTGCACTGGTTACTCTTAATGTCCCGCCTGTTGTCATAAAAATCTCCTTATCTGTGTTATATTATATATAAAGTATTTAGATCTTAAATAATTGCTCTTTTGTAAATAAATGTTAAATTATATATATTTTTTATTACTGGACAAAAGTTTTTGAGCGTTATATAGTTAAATTAATTGATTATTTGAAATAATGAGGTAAAAATGGATCAAATTATTAAAATAGCTTGGGAATTAAACGAAAATACTGATAATCGTTACAAGCTGGTTTATGAAATAGCAGAATTAGCCAAAAAGCTGGTTGATGAAACTCAGATGAAGAAAGCCCGAGATGAGTTTGGTTTTGAGGAAGCTGCAAGTGACAGCGCTTACAAGAAAGAAAATCCTGTAGAGCATGCTATCATGGTTAAAGCTTCCGAGTCGGACGATACCGAACTTGTAGGCTAAGTTTAAGTTATAGATACAAAAAAGAACTTCCTATAAGCGGGAAGTTCTTTTTTTTGTAAAAAAATGTTAATATACAGGCAATTTTTTTGCTTTACGTGATTTACACAGAAAGGAAGGTCGAATATGAACAAACACAGCAAAAAATTAATGAATTTAATATGGGGGTTGTAGGGTTATGTTGGTAAATGCAGCAAAAATCTATTCTACATTAGGAAACCCCAATTCATTGATACCATTAGGGGTAAAGGATGCATCAAGCTGTCTGGGGATGACAGCAGGTTCATACGCTACAGGTAAAGAAGAAGGTTTTGACAGATTCATAGACGAATTTGGCACAGAAGCGTTGTGGCTCGGTGGTATTCCTGCTTTTAAATGGATATTTGATAAGACCGTTTTTAAAGCTTATGGGTTAGACTCTAAAATTGACCCGAGAAATTTAAAGGATTCTGAAATTTTTAAGAAGATAAAACAATACGCCCCAACAGAAGAAATTAAGAAGAATTTAGAAAAAGCCGAAAATAAAAAAAGGTTGTTTAAAAATCTTGCAGCAACAAAATTTGCAGTATCTACTGTTTTGGCTGCGCTGACTTATGTTGGAATGACACGGCTTAAACAGTATTATACAGAGCAAAAAATTAGAAAAAATCTGATTAAAGAGTATAACGAGTCTAAGAAGGCTAAACAAGAAGAAAATAATAATGCTAATAAACCGGCATTTAAAGGAATTGGAAAGGTTGTCGAAGAATTTGCCTTCTCTCCTGTAAAAAATATGTATATTATGGATGGTTTTATAACAACTGAGAGATTAACCGATTCAAGAAGTTCTCAAGAGTTCATAGGCTATGCAATCAAAGAAGGCTCTTGTCTGTTTTTCCTATACTATGCAGGTAAAAAAATTCAGGAATTTATGGAAAAGAATGCAAAATCAAAACACGGCAAATCGATAACACTGGATTCAAGGGTGTTGGAAGATACTAAATTTAAGCAGGCTTTTCTTGATGGATCCATTGAAGGTAGTTTAAAAGAGTTCAATGCTGCTAATACATCTAAGGTTAATCTGTATGAATTCTTGCATAAAAATCCTGATAACAAAATTGTACAAATCGCAAAACAGTCTGATTTGATAACAACTTTAAAAGATTCAAATAAGATTGATACCAGAGCGTATATTGATTTAAAAGAGGTGGAAAATGTCAGCTCTCAGGTTTCGGAATTATATAACCAATATAAAAGTTCGCTTGGTAAAGAAACTTGTGATGAATTCTTTAAAGGTGTGAGAAAATTGAAAAGAAGATCTATTATCAATAATATAGGAGCTTGTATTTTAGCTCTAGGGGTAATTACTCCGGGAATAATGCTTCTAAAGAGATTAACAGACAAATCCGGTAAAGAATTTCAAACCAAAAGAGAAATTAAAGAACAATTAATCAAGGAGGGGATTATCTCCTGATAGAAATCTGGTAAAATAATTATATGAAAAAAATATTATTAATTTTATGTATAATAGGACTTCCCGTTTGGGCTGAAACAACGAATATTTATGAACCATCAAATTCTTCTGTTAGAACAATCAGAGGAACTGGTAATGGAAATTACAGTTTATATGACAATTCTGGAAATTATAAAGGCCGTGTGAGAGATTATTCGAATGGCCGAAGAGTCATGTACGATCAAAATAATAACATGGTAAAAACATTTAGAGGAGCTCCGGCAAACCGTACTCATGTTTTTGATGCAGAGGGAAATAAGGTTGGTACCGTAAGGCCTCTATCCGGTGGAAGATTCACAACATTTGATAATTATGGAAACCGTACAGGTAGTTTTAGAACTTTTCCTGGCGGGCGTGGTGTAATGACAGATAATGTCGGTAACTATCGCGGGTCTTTCAGAACAAGATATTAAATAAAAAGCCCGCGAAGGCGGGCTAAAACTTTGTAAGATGTAAGATTATATAATATAAGAGAGTGTTTTTACTTTTTGAAGTTGCGTTATAACTATGCTATGAAGTTGTTGCCAAATCTGTTAGCACCATAGAAGAAAGATTCCTGCATTACCTGCTGCAAGTTTCTTTTTCTTACGATTCTGTTACCAACTTTTGTATTTGCAATATCTTCAACTGATTTTGCGTAGCAAGATGTAACAAGAGAATGAAGATATTTAACAACGGTTGTTTCTTCTTCAGCTTTTTCCGGAGCAACTGTTTCTACTGCTTCAAATTCATTAAAGAAGTTATTGATTGATTTGATTTCTTCGTTTGAAATTGTTTCTGTAGTGAATAACATCTTTGCTCTTTCCTCTCTTGTTATCTCTTATGTATATATAAAGTATTTAGCTTTTAAAAAATTGCCTTTTTTTATGCATTTTATTAAGAAATGTAAAGTTTGGTTTAAAAAATTGCGATAATCACAACATAACTTAATATTTTTGATATAATTTACTTAGTGTTGGGGAGATTATGAGAGAAAGATTTCTTTTATTTATAATATTATCTTGCTTGGGCGTGTTTTTATACGTCTTTCAGAATTACGTAAATACAACTGTAGGTTTCGTTATTTTATGTGTGTGTATGGTGATTTATGGCTTGTATTCTATAGCTGCGACAAAGTATCAGAAGCGTAAGCTGAAGAAACATCCGCCAGTTGTGAATGAGAATTATAAACCTTTTGTTAGTATTATGATTCCTGCTCATAACGAAGAGTATGTAATAGCCAATACTGTTGAAAACATTTTAGGCATGGACTATCCGTTTTTTGAAGTAATTATAATTGATGATAGAAGTACGGATAATACAGCAGCAATCATTAAAGACTTAGAGGCAAGGCATGAGAATGTAAAAGCTCTTATTCGTGAGCAGGGTGCTTTTCCGGGAAAATCTGCTGTATTAAATGATGCTCTTGTTATTGCAAAAGGGGATGCTGTTCTGGTATTTGATGCTGATGCAACAGTTGATTCTGATTTTTTAAAGAAACTGGTTCCAAATTTAGAACCAGCAGATGTCGGGGCTGTTCAAGCAAGAAAGATTATTAGAAATAAGGATGTAAATTTCCTTACAAGATGTCAGAATAACGAGTATACTTTAGATACTTATCTGCAGGTAGGAAGAGATGCCGTAAAAGGTGCTGTTGAGCTTCGAGGCAATGGCGAACTTATCAAACGTAAAGCTTTAGAAGATATTGAAGGATGGAATAACTATACGATTACTGATGATTTAGATATGTCCACTAGGCTTCATATAAAAGGATGGGACGTGCGTTTTTGTCTTGATGCTTGTGTTTACGAGGAAGGTATTGTTTATCTTATGCCTCTGTTCAGGCAGCGCAGAAGATGGCTGGAGGGTACTATTAGAAGATATCTTGAGTACTTTGCAGAGGCAATGAAATCTAAAAAAATGTCACTTCGTGCGAGGCTGGATATGGCAATTTATATAACACAGTTTATTATGCCTCTGTGGTTTATGATGGAAGTATTTTTCAGAATTGTAAAATTACTTACAGATAAGATTGATCCTTACAGCCTTCATAATGTTTTGTGGTCATCATTGATAGTTTCTCTTGTTGTAGGGTTGGGTTTCCTTTTTGCAATTCGTTACAGCTTAAGAAAATATGATTATGTGCCGAGGATGAGCGCATTAAAGCAGGCGTTCGAAACAACAATTTACTTTTTAATTATATGGTTTCCTATGGAATTGTTTATTTGTGGTAAAATATTATTCTGCAAGAAAGATATGAACTGGGGAAAAACAGCTCATGGTCTTGTAAAAGAAGAAGAATCCCGTCAGGAAGCGGTAGGTATAAAAGAAGAAAATAACGCAGTAGAAAGCGTAACAGTTTAGTATTTGGTATAATAACGAGGTATGAATAGATGATGACAGATGTTAATAATTTTCAGTATGTAAGAGAACATGTAAGAGAGGTTCCTGATTTTCCGAAAAAAGGAATTTTGTTTCTTGATGTAACTACTATTGTAAAAGATGCTAAGGCGTTTAACATGTGTATTGATTTTCTTTATGAAAAGTTTAAAGATGAAAATATTGATTATGTTGCCGGAATTGAATCAAGAGGGTTTATTTTTGGTGCACCTCTAGCCTGTAAACTCAAAGCAGGCTTTGTTACTGTAAGGAAACCAAATAAACTGCCGGCAGATACTATTAAAGAAACTTATGACTTAGAATACGGAACGGATACTATTGAAATGCATGCAGATGCAGTAAAAGCCGGTGATAGAGTTCTTGTTATTGATGATTTGCTAGCGACAGGCGGTACAGCTGTAGCTGCTTGTAATCTTGTTAAAAAAGCCGGAGCTGATGTAGTAGCTTCTGCTTTTATAATTGAACTTGATCCGCTAAAGGGCAGGGAAAAAATTGAAGCGTCAGGTGTAAATGTAGTTTCAATGCTCAATTATGACTTAGATTAGTTCCTCTTGTTTGTTAAATATCAAACGGGCTTTCTTCTTTGTAGTAATTCTTTTTGCCTTTACGCATTTTGTCGTTGCGTTTTTTTACATCTTTGGATACATTTTTATAGGCATTATCCAGAGAAATTTTAGCAAGCGGTTTATTTGTAGCCCTGTCATTTACAACGAGCCAGAATGATTGTTTAACGTTATTTACAGAAAACGAAATTCTTCCGGCAAATCTATCACCGGGTTTTAGCTGTGAGAATAAAAGTTTTGTATCACCGAATATTGAAGGATTATAGACTGCATTGTAGTCATTCATCAATGCCAAATCCATACCGGAAAAGGCTTTTTTTGACATGTTAGAAATAGAGAGTGACAGTGTTATTGTATTAACTTCTCCAAACGGATCTTTTTCATACAAAATATTTGCAATTCTAATATCAAGTCCTGGGTATTTTACCTCTTTTTGTTTTAAAGCTTCATCTCTATATACGGGAAGTTCGACATTAGAAAGGATACGGACTTTAATTTCATCCCCTGGTGCTATTAAAACATTTTTTCCTTTTCTGTACAAAGACATGCCTAATCCAATTGTACCACCAATAGCGGCTCCTCCTGCAACAGTATAACCTTGAGAAGCTATCGCAGCTTCTAAACCCAGAGCTTGAATGGCAAATAAACCGCCCGCAACTCCGCCTACGGCAGTATATCCTACGTCTGTTGCAATTATTTTGGTAGCAGCCTTAAGCGGGTGAAGCTTGGTAGACATTTTACCTTCGATAGGAATTTCTCGGCCGTCAGGGGTTACAAGGTAGTCAAAACTCAGGCTTAAATGCCCGTCACGGCCGAGCCTTTTTGCTTCGCTTGTTTGGGTAATAGTACCGTGGGCAACTGTGCCTTTAGGGATTATTACGCCTTTATCTCCGATAACATCACTTGTAACTTCTGCAAAAAATTCGTCGCCTTCCAGAGAAAAAGAACCGTCTAATACCTGTGATACAGTCATTTCTATAATATCTTTTTTCTCAAGAGTTTCTTTCTTACCGGTAAAAAGTTCTTTATCCGGTTCAGAGAATTGGTCATCAAATTCTGCATGACCTTGATACTGAATATCAGCAATAGCCGTACTCATTGACAATAAACTTATTAATAATAATCCCGCTAACCTCTTCCTCATACACTCATTATACTATGTTTCTGTTAAATCAGCAAACTGTTGTAAATATCAATTGTAGTTGTGCAAATTCTGAGTTCTCTATCGATAAGACTTTTAATTGTATTTTTGTAACAAAGCAGCAATGCTTTGTCTAAACTTTCATTAAGCGCTACTCTAATGGGTTCGCATATTTCACAGGGTCGTGTGTGTGTTTCAATTTTATCAGCAAGAAAAATTATTTTTTCAAAAGGTGTCATATTAACCTTGCCAATTGTATGCCATCTTATCGCTGATAAGATTTCTTCATCGTCAATCTTAAATTCTTTTTTTGCAATATATGCACCAACCGGAGCATGATGAGTCTTTGGACTGCACAGTTCGTCCTCTTCAAGATTTAGAAAGTTTCTGATGATATGTAGTGTTTCATCTTTTGGCAGACACTTTGCGCAATCATGAATCAATCCTGTAAAATATGCTTTTTCAGGGTTTTCTCCAAAACGTTCTGCCAGTTCTCTTGCACATTCAGCTGTTCCGAGAGAGTGTTCATATCTTTCCGGCGACAAATTTGCCTTAAGCCAGTTATCAATATATTCATATGTATAGGTCATTTTTTTCTATATAATCCTTTACTTGTTCAATATTACTATTATGGTCTTTTCTGATATTTGTAGAAGATATGTCTAGAAAATTAAGCGGTGCTATTTCATAATCAAAACCATCTTTTTCAGATATTTCTACTCCGCGCGGAAAGACGATAAAGTGTACTAAATCTTTAAGCTCATCTGCTTTATACCAGCTTTCAATTTTGTCGAACGCATCGGTTCCAATCAAAAAATTTAGCTTTCCTTTTATGTTGTATTGCTTGATAATTTCTTTTACCGTGATTAACGAGTAAGATTTTTTATCACTTCTATATTCAATATCAGAAATTGAAAATTTCGGGTTCTTTTCTATAGCAAGTTTAACCATATTAAAACGATGTCTGGCTAAATTTGAATTTATTTCTTTATGTGGCGGTACGTAAGCCGGAATAAAAATTATTTTTTCGAATTTATAATAATTCACTGCAAACTCAGCCATTCTAAGATGGGCTTCATGAATAGGATTGAATGTTCCCGGAAATATACAAATAGTCATATGATAATTTTACAACAATAATTTTATAGCTTCTACTGCTGTTTTAATTGCAGAATCTGTATCGTGAACAACCGGATTCTCTAACCCTTGTTTTTCTCTTTCCTGATTTGCTACAACAAGAAATATAGAACCGACTTTAACTCTTAAATAGCTAGCAACAGTGAACAGAGCCGCTGATTCCATTTCAGATGCCAGTGTACCAAGTTTTAACCAGGCGTTCCACTTATTAATAAGTTCATAATTTACCGGCATAATATCAGGGCTATGCTGTCCGTAAAAAGAGTCTTTGCATTCAACAACACCAACATGATATGTTTGCTTAAGCTTCTTAGCTGCGTTAATTAAAGCTGTTACGATTTCATAATTTGCAACCGCAGGAAATTCTATAGGTGCGTATTCTTTTGAAGTACCTTCCATTCTGATTGCACCAGTTGCAATAACTAAATCGCCGCTTTTAACACCTAAATCCATACCGCCGCATGTACCTACTCTGATAAAATTACGTCCGCCGACTTTAACAAGCTCTTCTAATGCAATGGCTGCAGACGGGCCGCCTATGCCTGTAGAGGTTACGCTGACTTTAACTCCGTTGAGAAAACCTGTGTACGTAGTAAATTCTCTTCTATCTGCTACAAGCTTTGCATCATCAAAATACGATGCAATTTTTTTACACCTTTTAGGATCTCCGGGTAGAATTACGTATTCTCCAATATCTCCTTCTTTTAATCCAATATGGTATTGAGTTCCGTCTGTTGAATATTTCATATAAATCTCCTTTAGAAAAAAATATTTTATCAACAATAGAAAGAACTGTCAAATTTATTTCTTATGAAGATATTTCATATTTCCATTCCGAATGATGTAGCTGGAACATCCCCATCCGGCAGAATTTAAATTACAGTTATCCAGCTGGTGTGCTAAGATTTCATCCTTTAGAACAAAAAATGCGAATACATCCTTACTGAAAGTATTAGCAGCTTTTTTGCCATTTACATCAAGCCATATTATCCCGCAGACATTTTTTACACCGGAATCTGTAGCGCTGCATTCAGGCTTGGTATATTCCGGATTATAATTATCTCTCATCCACATGGTCAGTCCATCTTTTAATATTATTTTATAATATTGACTGTGCCATTCCTACAATACCCTATTTAGTGCTTCATTGATTTGTGAATAAGTCCTTTATTTACGCCAGTTTTGCATAAAAAATAGGAGGACGTTTTAAAATGTCCTCCTGAATTCTAATCTATGTTAAAAACCTAAACCATATGTAAACTGTGCTCATTACGAGTGAAATTATCGTAACCAAAACCCCGTATTTTAAGAAATACATAAACCTGATAGGATGTCCGGTTGAAGCCGCTGTTTCTGATACAATAACATTTGCCGCAGCGCCTATTATTGTCATATTTCCGCCAAGACACGCTCCAAGTGATAAACACCACCAGAGCGGGAATGTATAATCTGCGCCCATAACTTTTTGAACCTCAACGAGCAATGGTGACATTGTTGCGGTATAAGGAATATTGTCAATAATACCTGATAATATTCCGGATGCCCACAAGATAATCATAGCCGTAGCTTTTTGAGACCCGTTTGTTACGTTTAGAAGCCATTCGGACATAAGTTTAATTCCGCCTGCATGCTCCAAACCGCCGATAATAATGAATAAACCAATGAAGAAGAAAATAGTGTTCCATTCAACTTCATTAAAAATTTTCTGAGGTTTTTCAAATAATAGTAAAAATGCTGCACCAGCCATTGCTGTAACACAGGTTTGAATATGTGTAATATCGTGGAGCATAAAACCAATAATTACTAGCAAGAGAACGATTCCTGAACGAATCATTAAGGCTTTATCTGTAATTGTATGTGAATTATCAAGCTGTGCAACTTTTTCCATTTTTTCTTTAGCAGCCACAAGCTGTTTTCTGAAAATAAATGTTAATATTCCAACATTAACAATCAGAATAGCTGCGACAATTCCGGTAAGTTCTTTTATAAAGTCCATAAAAGATAATCCGGCAGCGCTTCCGATAATAATGTTCGGCGGATCTCCAATAAGAGTAGCAGTTCCTCCGATATTGGATGCTAATATTTCTGTAATTAAAAACGGAATTGGATTGATATCTAATTCTTTTGCAATTACGAAAGTAACCGGCATGATTAAGATTACGGTTGTGACGTTGTCCAGAAAAGCTGATACTATAGCTGTAAAAAATGCAAGAGAAATCAATATGTATTTAGGATTTCCTTTTGTCATTTTTAGCATTTCATTAGCAATCCAGTTGAACATTCCGCTTCTTGTTGCAATCGATACAATAATCATCATTGAAACAAGAAGGAATATAACATTAAAATCAACAAAATTGATAAAATAACCGTGGTCAAAAACTCCGTTAACGAGTTTATCTTGACCCAGCAGTCCTAAGATTAAAGTCAAAGCTGCTCCTAAAAGTGCAACAGTAACTTTTGGTATTTTTTCTGTAGCAATAAAAATGTATGCTACAAGAAGAATAGTGGCTGATACAGGAATCGCGTGATTGTGTATCAAGCTCATTAAACCTTCCATTTTTCCTCCTTTTTTGTAATTAACCCGGTGGTTCAAAAATCTTTATGAATAAAAGATTTTCACCTAATGAAACCATCATATTATAAATATATTTAAATATAAACCTTTTAGTTGTAAAATATTGTAAAAATATTTATTTTTTATGTCTGCTATTTTTAAATTTGAATATTTGTGATAGAATGTTGTCATAATGCTGTGGAGTGGATAGTTGGCTAATCTATCAGGTTTATATAAAAATTTAATAGTATTTGCATTAGTTGTCGGAGTATTGTCAGCTTCAGGCGCGGCTTGTTTTGCGGATGAAACCGAAGCTGCTGAACAGCTTGAACAGATGGAAGAGTCTTCTTATGACAGCAGCACAGCATATATTAACGACATAGAAATTCTTGGCTCTAATATTATAAAACCTGAATATATAATGTCTAAAATGTCGCTGAAAAAAGGTGATTTATATGACAAAGACGTAATGCAGCAGGATTTGAAAACTATTTACCGCCTCGGTTATTTCACGGAAAAAATGAAGGCAATACCTGTTAAAAATTCTAATGGTACTATTTCATTAAAAATTATTGTTGAGGAAAATATCCCTGTAACAGATTTCACTATAGAAGGAAATACCGTTGTTTCTTCAGATGAAATCATGCAATATCTTCTTCCTCTAAAAGGAAAGCCGCAAAATATTACTGCAATCAATCAGGCTATGGAAAAGATTAATGAATGTTATTATTCAAAGGGATATATTTTATCAAAAATTGATTCTATTTACGA
Source organism: uncultured bacterium (assembly GCA_900554095.1). GTDB lineage: Bacteria > Cyanobacteriota > Vampirovibrionia > Gastranaerophilales > Gastranaerophilaceae > Scatenecus. The sequence continues at coordinate 4,773 of USGC01000001.1, read as the reverse complement.
CGATCCTGACGGAACTCTAAATTTAAGTATTACAGAAGGTAAGATTAATAAAATTATGATTACCGGTAATGAAAAAACAAAGGAATATGTTATTGAACGTAACATAATGACAGAACCGGGAACTGTTTATAATGAAAATCAGGTAAAGCAGGATTTAGTTAGATTATACTCCACACAGGCTTTTAAGGATGTAAACCGGACTATAGAAGTTTCAGAAGACAATCCGGACAGATTTGATGTAACAATTGAATTAAAAGAACAGCGCACAGCTTCAGTATCAGTAGGCGGAGGTTTGGATTCGGCAACAGGTGCTTTTGGTTCTGTCGGTATTTCTGATAATAACTTCAGAGGATTAAATCAGAGAGTTTCTCTTACCGGTTTGGTAGGTTCGGGTATTTTGATGAGCGACTCTTCCATTATGAGTCATATGAATTATCAGGCAGAATTGAGCTTTTTTGAACCTCATTTCTTGAATGCGGATAATTCATTGATGAGCAAAATTTATTATAGAGATTTAGGCAGCTACCAGATTCCGCTCGCTCTGGAAAGAAGAATTGGTATAGAAGGTACTGTCGCACATAAGTTAAAATATAACAAAAACCTTTCAACTACATTAACAACAGGTGTTGAATATATTCACCTGAGTGAAGGTGATGCTAATAATATCGCAAACTTGTATAAGGCTCACGGGCTTGATATTGCAGATCGTGCAAAACAGTTGGAAGGCGGTTTATTCCTGCGTCTTGCACCAGGTTTGGCATATGATTCCAGAGATTCTGCTGTTAACCCGCGCCACGGTGCTTTAGCGTCAGTTAGATTTGAAGAAGCATTCGGTCTTGATGGATTTGGCAAAACAAACGGCCGTTTAACAGGTATGGCAAAGAAATTTATCCCTATTGCTAAAAAATCTTCTTTGACATTTACCGGAAGAGGCGGTATAAAACTTCATGGTTCAGATATGCCTGAAATTATGGCTTATCGTTTAGGCGGTCCTTATACTATCAGGGGTTATAAGGTTAACGGTGTTGGTACCGGTACATCTTTTATAATGGGTTCTGTTGAACTTGCAACACCGATACCATTTGTGGATAGATTAAAAGTAAACTTCTTGCAGAATTTGAGGTTAACTTTCTGGGTTGATGCAGGTAAAGTCTTTGATCCAACAATTGCAAGTGTATTGTACGACCGTCCAATTCAGGCTATTACAGCTGGTATCGGTTTAAAGATAAATATGCCGGGTGTCGGACCTTTATCTGTTGATTACGGTTTCCCGCTTACAAATCCGGGGCCGAACGGTTCACCTAACGGATACTTCACGTTTGGTGTAGGTGACATGATGTACTAAGTAGTGTATAATAATAACATATAGGAGGGTTATATGAAAAAGTTTAAATTAGGCATTGTTGTATTATTAATGGCTGCATTTACAGGAATTGCAAATGCTGGCGGTGTCGGATATATTGATTATGGCAAAGTAATTGATAATTACGATTATGCAAAACAGGTAACAAAGGAAGTTGATGCTAAAGGTTTAGAAATGCAGCAGTTCCTTGTTGATAAAGAAAAAGAGTATAAATCTTTAGACACCCCTTTGAAAAAACAAACCTTTGAAGAAAAAGTTGCACAGGAATTTAAAGCAAAAGAAACTGCCTATGTGACATTGAAGAATAAAAGAGAACAAGAAGTGTTCACAAAAATTAAAGAGGCAGCAAAAGCTGTTATGGTAGAACAAAAACTAGATGCAGTAATGGATATTCGCGGCGTATTTGTAGGCGGTGTTGATATTACAGACAGTGTTATTGCTAAATTAAAAGGCGGCGTTAAGAAATAATGAATTTTATCGACCTGATAGAAAAAAAGAAACACGGCAAGGCTCATACTAAGGACGAGATAGGTTTTATAGTGAGTTCTTATATGTCAGGCTGTGTTTCTGATGCTCAGGTTGCAGCATGGTTAACGGCAGTATGCTTTAAGGGGCTGAGTGTAGATGAAACTGCTTATCTAACTGAGGCGCTTGGCAAATCAGGTAAAATTATAAATTTTGGCGAATTAAACGGCAAAATTGTTGATAAGCATTCTACAGGCGGAGTTGGGGATAAGGTTACAATAACCTTAATTCCTCTTCTTGCTGCTGCGGGCATTCCTGTTGCAAAGTTAGCTGATAGAGGGCTTGGATTATCAGCTGGTACTGTTGATAAATTAGAGGCTATTCCTAATCTCAATACAAATATGTCAACGCAGGCTATTGTAAATCAGGTAAATAATATAAATGCAGTTATCTCGTCACAGGCTGATGATTTGGCTCCTGCAGATAAAAAGATGTATATCTTAAGAAATGAAATTGCTGCTGTTGAATCAGACGAATTACTTGCATCTTCTATAATTTCAAAGAAGATAGCCTCCGGTGCTTCTAATATTATAATCGATGTTAAGTATGGTTCCGGTGCTTTTATGAAAACTCCGGAAGATGCAGTTGCTCTTTCCAGATTGATTGTGAAGGTCGGAAAGATTTTGGATAAGTCTATAACTGCAGTGGTTACTTCTATGGAAGAACCTCTCGGACGCGCTGTCGGAAATTCGCTTGAAGTAGTTGAAGCTATAGAATTTTTGAAGGGAAATTTGGATAACGGGGATCTTGCAGAAGTCACATATTCAATTGCGGCTATGACTCTGTTGCAGCTTGATTTGTATGACAATATTTCAGAAGCTTCTGCTTACTTGAAGAATCTCGTGCATTCAGGTAAGGCGCTTGAGAAATTTAGAGAACTTATTATTGCTCAGGGAGGAGCTGCGGAAGTTATAGATAATTATGACAAGTTTACACTTCCTTGCTATAAGGTGGAATGTGAATCTAAAAAGAACGGTTATATTCAGAATATTAATGCTCATAATGTTTCATGTGCCGTTAAGGCTCTCGGGGCAGCCAGAGAAAACAGCTCAAAGCCGATTGATTTAAGTGTGGGGATTTTTCTTAATAAAAAGAGCGGCGAATATGTAAAAAAAGGAGAAATTCTTTATACTATATATTCTAATAATGAAGACGCAACAAAGATTGCTCAGAGATATTGCGATGAAGCTTTTTCTATAAATGAAACCAGACCATCACATAACAATTTGATTTATAAAATTATCAGTACAAAGGATGAGGACGATAATGTTTAATAAAAAAATGCAGTATATTATAAAATCAGTACCGACAGATGACAAACAGGCTCTGGAAAATCTTCTGAATGAAATGTCTGAAGCGGGCTGGGATTTGTATACAATGCATGAGGTTGAAACAGATTCTTCTTTTGACTTTAACTGTATATTTATGAGAGAAAAACAGGACGAAGATTCTACCGATTTGGATGACATTGTTAATATAACAAGCTTCAAATATAGAATGGAAAAAATGCTTGCAGCTCCATCAAGTCCTTATGCATCCTGCAAAGAAATTCAATTAAAAATTTCAAACCAGAAAGAAAGAATTAAAAAAATTAAATCCCAGCTAGAGAGTGAAAATCTTTCTCCGGAGAAGAAAAAACAGCTAAATAATCAAATGTCTGATGAATTAAGGCAGTTAGACGGGTTGAAGCAGGCTCTGGTGAATGAAATTTCGCCTGATGCGATGTATTCTGCTATAAAAGAAGAAAAGTTTGTTGTAAATTTATCAGAAGAAATTCTTGAAGTAATTTCTATGGAAGCTAATGATAATCTGCTGGCGGAAACTGTACGTATAAGACAGGATTTGGCTGAGAGATTAGGTTATGTAATTCCGCATATCCATTTCCACAACAGCGATGAGCTTATGCAAAATGAATTTAGTGTAAAAATTCATGATATTGAAGTTTTTCGTTCTGTAGTTTTTCCGGGATATGTAGCATTTTATAAAGATGAGTTGAAGGGTTACAAATCAGGCGAGGATGATATTATCGTTACAGATGGTATTACCGGTAAGAAGTTAATCTGGATCCAGAAAGAAAAGGTAAAAGACTTCTGGATTAAGGGGGATACTGCAGCTGAGTATATCGGCCGTGTAATCGAATATATTGCTGTAAAAGAAGTATCTGATATTATGGATTACAATGATGTTAACAAGTATGTGGAAAAGGTTATTGAATCTAATTCTTTCCTTGTTGATAATATTATTCCAGATTTTATAACAGCTTCTGATTTAAAGTATTTACTGACCTGTCTTGTAAGAGAAAAAGTTTCAGTAAAAAATATTGTTTATATTTTTGAGAAAATTAATGATTATGCAAATGAACCTACAAAAGAAGATTTGCTGGACAAAGTAAGACTGGCTCTTTCTCGTCATATCGTAAAAGATCTTGCTAAGGACGGGGAATTAAAGGTTATTGAATTTTCTGATGAGATTTTGGATAGAGTTTATTCGTTCTTTAAAGAAGATGAAGAAGAGGCTATTATAAGAATTGATTCATGCGAGGTTCAGGATATTGCATCAAGATTGATGAAGATTGCTAAAGCGAAAAAGATAACCTCTCCTGTTATAGCTGTTCCAATGGATATAAGACATATGGTTTTTGTAATTTTGTCTGAATTTGTGCAGGATTTAACAGTTCTTGCTCATGAAGAGCTTGTCAGCGATTACAATATTAAATTTATAGGCAAAATTTAAATTATATATCTCAGTTGCAACTGTTATATACTTATGGTATAATATATTTAAAGATGTATCGTTGTTAGAGATGATTAGCGATGGATGTATTGTATAAACAGAATGGACTGAAATGCTTACTATGTCTGCCTTTTAACCCTCATGGGGGGGGG